>JBKJSQ010000064.1:0-2994 GCA_046594495.1 Minisyncoccia bacterium
CTCCGGACCACTCACATTCACTGGTGGTGTGCTTACACTCACTCAGGCAACCGGCGCAGTTGACGGCTACCTCGCATCTGCTGATTGGACTTCCTTCAACAGCCGGCTCTCCACCACCACCCTCGGACTCTTCGACAAGGGCTACTTCTTCTCGACAACCAGTGCTGCTGCCTTCCTCGCACTCAACCAAGGCAACGCATTCTCAACATCATCAGTCGCATACTGGGATTCCACTCAGTCTCGCTGGGCAACAACATCTGCTGCGTACTTTGCATCACAGGGTCTTTCGTTCTCTACAAGCTCAGCCTCTGCATTCCTCGCTCTGAATCAAGGCAATGCGTTCTCGACGACGAGCGCTGCATACAATCTCTCCACCTACGACAAAGGTTACTTCTTCTCGACAACCTCAGTTGCATACTGGGACACGACTCAATCCCGCTGGGCTACGACCTCGGCACAGTACTTCCTCTCACAGAATCAGGGTCTCGCATTTAGCACCACCTCCGCATCATTCTTTTCGGCTGTTGGTCTTGCATACTCCACCACCTCCGCGAACTTCTACTCATCCGTTGGTCTCGCATTCTCTACAACCTCTGCTTCGTACTTCCTCTCGCAAAACACCGGCGCCTCGTTCTCCACCACCTCGGCAAACTACGCATCAAATGTATTCATTGGCGCCTCCACTACCATCCCAAAAACATTCACCAACAACACCTTCACCGGCACCAATACCTTTGGAAACATCTCCTCATCTGGAGCAACCACCACCTCACTCTCTACCGGCATCGCATCCACCTCACTGCTTGTCATCTCCAACGTCCCCGGTTCCATCCTCAAAACATCTGCAAACGGAACCGTCGTCGCTGCCATCGCCGGCACCGACTACATTGATTCAGTCACCGGCAACTGGACCGGAACATTCGAGGGACAAGAGGGAAGTTACTACCTTGCAAACGCATTCTCGACTACTTCTGCATCAAACTTCTCTGCGCTCGGTCTTGCACACTCCACATCATCATTTGCATATAACCTCACGTCATACGACAAAGGATTCTTCTTCTCCACGACATCGGTTACTTACTGGGAGTCAACGCTCGCACGATGGGCCACCACAAGTGCCACGTACTTTGCCTCACAAGGCCTCGCGTTCTCTACCACCTCAAATAACTTCTACTCATCAGTCGGCCTCGCGTTCTCAAGTACATCAGCCTCGTACTTCCTCTCGCAAAATCAGGGAGCAGCATTCTCTACCACCTCGGCAAACTACGCATCAAACGTATTCATCAGCGCTTCAACAACAATCCCAAAAACCTACACCAACAACACCTTCACCGGCCAGAACTCATTCGGAAACATCTTCGCGTCTGGCGCAACCACCACTGCACTCTCCACTGGCATCGCATCCACCTCACTGCTTGTCATATCAAATCTCAACAACACCCTCGTAAACGTGTCTGCAAACGGCACCGCACAGGCAACTACGTTCTCCGGACCACTCACATTCACTGGTGGTGTGCTTACACTCACTCAGGCAACCGGCGCAGTTGACGGCTACCTCGCATCTGCTGATTGGACCTCATTCAATAGCCGTCTCTCCACCACCACCCTTGCGCTCTTCGACAAGGGATACTTCTTCTCCACAACGAGCGCAAACGCATTTGCATCTGTTGGTCTCGCATTCTCAACGTCGTCTTCGAGCTACTTCACTTCTGTTGGTCTCGCACACTCCACGTCATCATTTGCATACAACCTCGGTACCTACGACAAGGGCTACTTCTTCTCGACGACATCCGTGAACTATTGGGAAGGTACACTAGCTCGCTGGGCAACAACGAGCGCATCGTACTTTGCCTCACAGGGTCTCGCGTTCTCTACGACATCGACAAACTTCTATTCATCAGTCGGTCTCGCGTTCTCTACAACCTCTGCTTCGTACTTCCTTTCACAAAACACCGGTGCTGCATTCTCCACCACCTCCGCCAACTACGCATCCGATATCTGGGCAAACAGCTCATCGACGATTCCAAAGACCTACACCAACAACACCTTCAGCGCCCTCAACATTTTCTCAACAGGATTAATCTCGCAGGCATCCACAACAATCGGATCAGGGACACAGACCAGCGGCCTCACGATTCTTGGCGGAGCGACTACCACGGGCAACATGAACATCGTCGGGAATGCGCGCGTCGGTAGCACCTTCACCCTCGCAAGCACACTCTCGTGCACCGGCGCCTCCGCACTGCAAACCGACGGCTCGGGTAATATTTCCTGCGGCGCGATTGCTACCGGAGGCAACTCAAGCGCAGGTGGATGGACTACCGATAATGGCGGCCGCATCACGCTCTCCACTACCACCGATCTCGTTGTCGTCGGCGCATCATCAACACCGTATGCAAAGTTCTCAGTTCTCTCGGGAGCAACCGCAACAACCACACTCGCTATTGCCGCAGCGTCCGGCCAGTCTGCAAACATCTTTGATATCTATGATGCATCCGGTGGCCTCTCTACCGTACTAACCGCTTCGGGCAATTTCGGACTCGGAACATCCTCACCATTCACCAAACTCTCCGTAGTAGGCAATGCATATGTAAACGGCACCTTCACCGTTACCGGCACCACATCTGTCGGACTCTTCACTGCAACCAATGCCACCTCCACCTCCTTCAACACCAATACACTCGGTATCGGTGGCACCAACTACTTCACGTCGCTCACAGGCAACGGTCTCTCAAACACGGGCGGAGTACTTACTGTGAATCAGGGACAGGCGTTCTCTACAACCTCAACCTCATACTTTGCATCGCTTGGTCTCGCGTTCTCTACTACCTCAGCGCTCGCACATCTCACATCAATAGACAAGGGGTACTTCTTCTCGACTACCTCTGCATCCAACTTCCTCGCACAGAATCAGGGCGCAGCATTCTCTACTACATCGGCTGATTACTACGTCGGGTCTTCCACCACAATTCCAAAAACATTCACCAACAACAC
>JBKJSQ010000105.1:0-4838 GCA_046594495.1 Minisyncoccia bacterium
TCCGCGCGCTTGCAGCAGATGTTTAGCACACGGTTCATCAGCTATCACCTGCCTGTTCCGGAGTTTGTTCGGCAGCTCGAAGGTAAGGACTCATCAATCGAATAACCGCACGAAATAGTTCGCCTTTCCACTCGAGGCTGCGGGGATGTGATCAACGTGTTCATAGGTGAGTGAGATGGCTGGATCGAGAACAGAAATGAGAAGATTGTAGAGCTGAACCTTCTTCTCTTCAAAGAGTAATCCGGGTACAACGCGAATAACAAATGTTCGTTCGGCTGTGTGTCGAATTTGATATTGACTGATCGCGTCTGCGTATATATCGAAAATACTCGCAATTTCCAAGAGCGGTACGAAACGATCGTTGCCGAGGTCAATCAAATGCGATTCTCGTCCTTGGATCGAAATCGTTGCAAGGGTTCGACCGCACGGGCAGGCGGATGTATCGATGACGCCGATATCTCCGGTAAAGTAGCGAATAAACGGCATTACGCGGTGGTCGAAGGGTGTGGCTACGACACGTCCTTTCATACCTGCGGCAAGCGGCGTGCCGCTTTCGTCTGTAATTTCAAGATACACACTCTCCTCATTGATGTGCAGTCGGCCGCGTGAACATTCAAACGTGAGCCCGCCAAGCTCGCGCGTACCGTAGCAGCTGAACACTTTTACGTGCAACATTGTTTCAATCTTTGCGCGCTCTTCTGGGCGGAGATCTTCAGCGGTTGAAATAACGGCACGCAACGGTATAAGGCGCTTCTCTGCATCCACAAGCTTTGCCAATTCTGAGAGAATCGACGGAAAACTATAGATGATAAATCCGTGCTTGTACGATGCGGCACGTTCAAAAAAAGCAGCGAGTCGCAGCGAAAGCGTATTGTATCCGCGCACAAAGAAGTGCTCGGATTTATAGAACGCAAAGTCGTGGCGAGGTTTCGTTCGCATCGATACTACCGGGTATCGCACGCCCCCGCCCGCGGTGCGAAATAAGCGTTCGCATATCGCGAACATTCGCAGAACATATCCCGCATCATGTAGATAGGTAAATGGCTCGCCGGTTGAACCGGATGTGCTGTCCGTATAGCTGATCGGCTCGTATCTGTGATCGATGAAATCGAGCTGTGTATTCCTAAAAGACGACTTGGTTGTGACCGGTAGATTGCTAATGTCTCCCAATGAAAAGGTGCTCAGATCAATCTCAGCCGCCGTAAAGATCGTGTGCCAGAAGGGGATACCCTCGGCGTGTTGTAAAAGTGCGCGCAGTCGTTCGTTTTGATAGTATCGCATCGATTCGCGAGGCCAATATTGACTGCGCAGCAGTGCCTGGGTGTCGAGAAAAAAAGGTATGTGTCGTATAAGAGGCAAAAAAGTAAATCGATTAGTCCACAAAAAGTCGCTGCGGAGGCCGCGCTTCAGAAGGATTAGCGTCCAAAAATCGCTCACAAAAAGATACTATCACGGTGAACTTTTGCGCATAGACACTCAGAATCATCGTTGTTATTCTCGTAATTGAATGCCTTATGGAGAACGTCCTTATCAAGAAATACTGGCGTTCCGACACACTCTGGACCATTCCGTTTATTTATAAAAGCCCTCTTCGCCACATTGCGCTCTATTTCGATACCCGAGCGCTCATGAAAAGCCAATACGCACCGCGCGAAGCGATACGACGTATTCAGGATGAACAGATGGCCCGGCTTTTTAAGCGCACACGATCGGTTCCGTTCTGGAAAGCATTATTTGAATCACATTCGATCGATACCTTATCTCCGGTGCGTCAGATACTCGCGCAGCTTCCCGTCACCGGAAAGTCATCGCTTACACTGTTTCCGCTCAAGCATGTTGCCGATATTTCGCAGCTCCCGCGCAGCGAGGAGGATCACACCTCGGGCTCCACCGGTCGACCGCTGCATTTTAATCAGGACTGGCGTTCGGTGTTACGTAGTTGTGCCGTTACGGAGCGAACGTTCCGCACAATGACAGGGGGCACACGATATCCAATCGTGTACATGCGCACGCGGGAGCGGCACGGATTCACATTCTACAAACACGTGTGGTTCTACCTGCGCGGGTACAACAGCGTGCAATATCGAATGGACGATTTTAAGGCGCTTGGCCAAAAATTTCCCGGGGGGTTCATACTCTATGGGTACACTTCGTGGGTATTGGAGCTCGCGCGATGGATAGAAGTATGGGGAATCGAGTTGCCGATCAAATCAGTGATGGTCGCGGGAGAGCATTGCACACCGCTCGATCGTGAGTACATGAGCCGTGTGTTCAAGGCACCGGTGTATTCCATGTACGCATCACGCGAAGTTGGATTTCTCGCATATGAATGCGAGCAGCATGCGATGCATGTGAATGAAGAATGGGCGCTGATTGAGATTGTCGATCGCGACGGTCTACCGGTTCCGGATGGAGAGGAAGGCCGCATCATTGTCACGACCTTCGACAACTATGTAATGCCATTCATCCGCTATGAGGTGGGTGATATCGGATCGCTCTCGAATGTACCGTGCCCATGCGGCCGGACATTACAAACAATTGCATTTAAAGGACGCTCGATTGAGCTCATTGACGTAGGCGATGGCCGCACAGTATCGCTACTGGACGTTGCATACGTGCTCGGAAAAGACCGTCGTGCGGTACTGCAATATCAAATCATTCAGACCGCGCTACGCTCGTTCACTATCAAAATCGTACCGGGTCCGAGATATTCCGATCATCGCCAGTTCTATCTCGAGTTATTGCTCATACGGCTACTGCATCCGAGTGCAGTCCTACGGTGGGAAATGGCCGAGGCTATTCCCGAAGCACTAAGCGGTAAAGCAGTGTATTTTATACGCGATTTTGAAAAAACTGCATGATGCTGTTGAGCTTCAGGAAGCGTGTGTGGTTCGCATACTTTTGCATCGTGCATCGTCGCTCGCTCGCTGCGCAGCGTGCGTGGCAAGAGCGGTATCTCCGTAAAATTGTCTTGTACGCATATACAAACGTTCCGCTCTGGAAATGCTTGCTTGATGAAAGGGGTGTCGCGCCAGATGCCATTCAGACGCTCGGTGATCTCTCGAAGCTTCCCGTGATCAACAAGCAATCATTCGTCGGGAAGGTTGTGGAGGATTATATAGATAGCACACGTCTCACGCGTTCGTTTTGGTACGTTACGTCGGGTACCAGCGGTTCACCGTTTACATTCATGATGAGTGAACACGCGTGTGACTTAAAGTTTGTTGACTTCGCGATTCTCCGTTTTATGTGGTGGCGTGGGTCCGCATACGACCGCCTCTCATCGGTCAGGCTCGCGCGCATCAAAATTCGCGAGAAAGAACAACCCGACAGATTGTTTGTCCCCGTTGACGGGTATTTGAAAGATCCAGCAGCTGCAGTGCACAAAATCGTCGCATTCAATCCGGAAGTTCTCACAAGCTATCCGTCGATCCTGTTAGATCTTGCGCGACACCTCCGCGACAATCCGACGCTTGCGCGACCGAAGCCAACCTATGTGCTTTCGTTCGGTGAGACGCTCGCGCCGTCTGCTCGGTCGTTCATTACCGAGATACTCGGCACCGAGGTGTACGACCGCTATGGTTTAGAAGAGATCGGTGCGGTTGGGGGTGAGTGCTCGGCTCATAACGGATTCCACATCAACACTGAATCGGTCATTGTAGAAGTGACTGACGACTCGTACGAAGCCGTTTCGGAAGGGACGGAAGGACGACTCATCATGACAGATCTCTTCAATACCGGTATGCCGTTCATTCGCTACGATACCGAAGATCGTGGCGTTATCTCATATGAGCCCTGTGTGTGTGGTTTGCAATCACCACGGCTGTGGATCAAAGGACGCTACTCCGCGTACCTCACGTTTCCAGAGCGTCGCATCCACCATTTGGAATTCGACGGAGCGATGGACGGCTTTATGAATTTGATCCTGCAGTACCAAATTGTTAAAAAGTCGGACACGTTAATCGTCGCTCGCATCATTCGCGGCCCTGCATTTCGCGACGATATTCAGGAACGCGTGCGCTCGTCGCTCGCACGCGTGGTCGGAGACGCGATACGAATATCGGTTGAAATTGTTGCCGAGCTACCGATCACAGAGCGGGGAAAGAGTCGCATTGTAGTGGACGAATCAGGCATGCAGTACGTTTGACAATCGTCTCTCAGATTGTATTGTATTCATCGGTACAAGCGACCTATGTAGTCGGCAACAGTGAGAAGGAGCGCGGAATGAATAAGCTGTTTTTTTCGATCGTACTTTCGGCAGTGCTCGTGACGTCGCTGTCGGCTAGTCCGGCTCACGCATCACGTGCCGGATTCTGTAAGACTTGGCACGCGCTGTGCAATCAAACGAGTCCGGGGTCGGTTTGTTCGCCCCGGTACACCGGTTGCCTATCGAGCGGGTGCTACTTCTTCAACAGCCCCGGTCCTCGGTGTGAAGCGAACAGCGCTGACCAATCACAAACGAAGAAGGTGAATTCGTGTCTCCGCAACGGTCAGCCGGTCGGTAATGGCCGCTGTAGCTGATGTGTGCGATGTGCACAGAATGATCCGAGCGTTTTGCGCTCGGATCTAATTTTTTATTCGGTAGTGGTATGACGGTGTTTTTTATATTCACTCCACACGTGCACCGCGATGCATAGTGCCGTGATCCACCATATCGTTATCCAGAACGCAATCATGATGTTCACGTGCGGGGCAAGGGCGAGTTGCAGCGGATCGAGCGTTACCGGTCGTTTGTCGGCAAGCTCCTTGAGAACCAGATATGTAGTTGAAGCGTAATCCATATCAGTCGTAGTAGTACCAGTTACGATGCGGAAACCCTACGTTTTTCGCTTCCGGCG
>JBKJSQ010000130.1:0-4337 GCA_046594495.1 Minisyncoccia bacterium
ACCGGTGATGCGCGGCGCTTCCTCATGCTCTCGAAGAGGGTTGATGGTGCGCGCGGATCATCCACGCTCATCATGGCACCTCGCGTGGCTGCGCGTGTTCCCGAGATCGGAGAGACGTGGATCAGGGATTCCGTTCGTCGCGTTCGCTTAGGCCGTGAGCGCAGTTACGATATACGCTTCCGTATCACGAGAGAGGAATATGACAACTGTTTCGACCTCGTGGACGGATACGATATGGCTGTGAAGAGGCTCGCCGGTACGCATTCGAGTGCCGAGCAGATGCTTGCAGTTCGTCTCGGAATTCTCGGTTATCTTATACGAGGTCCGGCAGCAGACGTTGTGATGCTTGAAATAGTTCGTGAATGCGAAGGGATGTTCTATAAAGAGCCATGGGAGCGGGGTGGAGTTGTCATTATCGACAACAGTCGAGTATTCCACGCCCGACTTGGGGGAAACGATCCGCCATTGCAGCGAAACTTTTGTACCTAGTCTCAGTCAAGACTCTACCAAACAAAATGCGCAAGGTTGAACCTTGCGCATTTTTACTGCACGAGAGGCTGCGAGCCGATATTCAAAAAAAGGCATACAATCAGAATATCCATCCCATATGACTGATGTTTCTTTAAAATGTGCCTGTGGAAAGGTTCGTGGTATAGCCCGCAATGTTTCGCCGAGCATGGGCACTCGTCTTGTGTGTTGTTGCAATGATTGCCAAGTGTTCGCGCGCTATCTTAAGCAAGAAGACGCTGTGCTTGATGAGTACGTGGGCACCGACATATTTCAGATGCCGATGGCTTATGTTGTACTTACAGAAGGAAGCGAGCACATTCGCTGCCTTAAACTCACCGAGAAGGGAATGCATCGCTGGTATACAGACTGTTGCAAAACCCCAATCGGAAATACTTTGACAGCCGGGGTGCCGTTCGTAGGCATGATCCATTCTTTTATGGATGACGATGGACGCCGTGAGTCAAATCTAGGACCAGTTCGTGGCTATTGGGTGCCTAAGTCTTCCATCACGCCAGCTCAATCGAAGCGCGCGAGTCGTTTTATGATATTTTTGATACTGCGAACATTTGGAAAGATGATCATTTGGAAGCTTAAAGGGCTCAATAAGCCATCACCATTCTTCGACAATACTGGAAAACCGATTACAGTACCGATTATTCTGAATAGAAAAACGGCATGACATTCAAGGATTTTTGGGCGAGAGAAAAGCATGTGGCGCTCAACGTTCAGTCCAGAAAATTCCGGATCGTGAAATGGATCATAATCCTGTTATTCTCTTTGGTTTTGTATTGGTGGAAAGGATTACACGTTGTGCTTGCCATGATTTTTATCGGTGCTCTTGCGGGTCTTTTTATGCACTTCTTTCTACGCTATAAAACTGATGCGTGGACAAAATCGTGGGGACCATATAAGCGGATACGCCTGAACGGAGAGTAACGGTACTTACTGCGCATGAAAACAATACAAGACATCATTTCTAAATATCCGGATATCGACATAAACGACGAGAGAGGCCCCGATCAATATCAACCGGGACTACCGATCGTGGAGCGCGATCCTCTTGCAGTGATCATTAAACACCCGACTCAAAATGAGTATTTACTTGCTGTCTGGAAATCTGCTGAATGGAAGGGGTTTCTGACAGGAGGTATCGAAGAGGGAGATACGTTGGAGCAAACCGTTCGCAAGGAAATTCACGAGGAAACTGGTTACAAGAATGTCGGAAAAATAATTACGACAGTTTTTGCTACGCATGCACTCTTTTTTCATCCGGTAAAGAATGTGAACCGTTTGGCTCACTATCATCTTGTTATCGCGCATTTAGCAGATTTAAATCGAGACGCAGTTACCGACGAAGAAAGGAATATAGCGGAATTTGAATGGTTTCCTTATGAGCGAGTCGAAGCAACTCTCACTCGCAAGGGAATAAAACAACTTTGGCAATATTATAGAGAAAACAGAAGCCTATTCGACTCAGAATCTAATCAAACATGACTACTCGCGCTGATATGAGCGTACTTGGTATAGTCATCATATGAACAAAGAAATTCAGTCATATAACAAAGTGATGGCGCTCGCAGACAAAAAGATCTGTAACCTGCTAATGAAAGAAATCGACACCAATCTCCCTAAGGCGGAAAGTAAGGTATGGCACCGTACAGCTGTATGGTTCCTAGAGGGGAACCCGGTGGTTGGATACAGTAAGCGAAAAGGAGGAGTTTCGCTTTTGTTTTGGAGCGGACAATCGTTCGAGGAGGAAGAATTGCAGAGCGAAGGAAAATTCAAAGCCGCACAAGCCGTATATACCAATACGAAGGAGGTTAACTTGAAAGACTTGAAACGCTGGTTAAAGAAGGCACAAAAAATACAGTGGGACTACAAAAATATCGTAAAGAGAAAGGGGAAACTCATCCGGTTATCGTAAGACAATGACGCTCAAAAATTTCTTTGTGGGCAGGGCAATAGTGCTCACTGCAATTCTCATCCTTGGCGGCGGTATTTATTTGTATGCTTCTTCAAAACCAGCACAGTTGCCTGCGCAATCAGTCACAGTTCCAAAAAATGTAACAAAGTTCGTGTGGGTATACGAAGCAGATAGCTCGATGAATGCCTACGGTCAACCACAAACAAATATTTCTGTCGACGTGTCATATGACGATGGATCCTTATGGCGGTACCCCATTCATACCGTTCCAATGGGGTGTAACGATGTACCCGAGCTTGAGCCAGATAACGCTCTAAATTCAACCGCAATGCAATGCTATGCGGCTGGTCTTGGATATACATATAAAATAGCAAAAGGCGAGGCCTCGTATCTTGTGCAAAGGAAAGCGTTCGAAGAGGCGCTCCCTGATCAGACACCAGTTACATATGAATATCACGTGGTTTCCGAGATATTATTCTGAGATGTGACGTTTGATATACTCTGCCGATATGGAAAAACGAACAGGCCAGTGTCACTGTGGCACCGTAAAATACGAAGTTAATCTTGATCTTACGAAACCGGTCATCGAATGCAATTGCACGCACTGCTCTGTTAAAGCGCTGCTTCTTGCCGCGGCTCCACAATCAGAACTCGCAATTACTTCCGGCGACGATAATCTTTCTGAATACAGATTCTATACAGAAAAGATTGCTCATCGATTTTGTAAAACGTGTGGTGTACAGCCGCTCGCAACGGCCCCTGGTAAGGATGGAACGCCGATGAGTATGATAAACGTACGTACAATCGATGAAATCGACCTTACCGCTCTCTCTCGCATACCGTATGACGGTAAGTCCATCTAAAAAACAAACACCGACTGCACCTGGTCTTGCTGTTCAACCTACGCGCAACGGCAACGGTATCTACGCTACATGCGATTTTTCGGCTGGAGACGAGCTATACGAAATCACCGGAGATTTCATCACAGGAAACGATGACGAGGAGATTGAGGATTCCATCCGCGATAACGCGTTTCGATACAGCGAGGAGCTCTACATTAGTCCCGGGGGAACACTCGGCGACTATCAAAATCATTCTTGTGAGCCGAATGCAAAAGTCGTTAAGCGCATCGATGGACTTTTTGTGGTTGCGCACGAGCACGTCAGGAAGGGTAACGAAGTACTTATTGATTACTCAACAATCACGGGCTCGGATGATATCTGGAACATGCTGTGTAATTGCGGCTCAAAGGTTTGTCGTACATCAATCGGAAGTTTTGGTCGGTTGCCAAAGGCACTTCGCGAGCGCTACAAGGTACAGGACATGGTGCCCGCGTACATTCATTCATCCTGATAACCGGATTTGTTATGCTGCGGTATATGAAAGCAGTCGCAAGAGGTGTAGTGCACGATGTGCCGGCTGATTTGAAAAAGGCCCTTCTCACGGACAAAGATTCTCTCGCGCTTTGGGAAGGCCTTACGCCGCTTGCGCGCAACGAATGGATCTGTTGGACCGTTTCAGTCAAAAAAGAGGAAACAAGGATCGATCACGTAAAGCGGGTCACGAGGCAGTTAAAGGAGGGAAAGCGTCGCCCGTGTTGTTGGATCGGATGCATTCATCGCACAGACAAAGCGATAAGCCCGTCTATCAAAGGCGTGCTCGCAGGGCGTACCAAAAAACGCGCCGCTGTGTTGAGTCGTTAGTCGCTCGCACCTACATATGACTCGCATTGAAAAACTAAAGGCACGGATAGATACTTTGTATTTGGACAAAAACACGAGCCGTGCAAAAGACTGGGCTGATTATTTGTACGCACATCACGTCTTTAAAGTAGCCGACAAGGCAAAAGAGTTTGCAAAACGATTTGGCGGTGACGAGGAACTCGTATCAGCGGCGGCGATGC
>JBKJSQ010000002.1:0-9011 GCA_046594495.1 Minisyncoccia bacterium
CGCCTGCTCCCGACATTTCTTCTGTTCTGCACTCTTATGTTTTGCTTACCCACGTGTCGTTTGGTGCTCTTTGGGTCTTGCCAGTGATTCGGAATTCCGAATCACTGGCAGACTTACCGATCGTCGAGTGAATGCTCGGCCTGATGAGTTCGACAGAACGAAATCGGAATGATCTTTGAAACATCGAAGGAATACACAAATGAAACATCTCGATTTGATGGGAGCGTTCCCATTTAATCGCTACCCGCATATGCGTGTAGCCCAGAAGTCTACGTTCGAGTTTCTCGCACCGATTCAAGGGACTGCAGTTGTGGAGCTACCTGTTGGTTCCGGTAAAACGGCCATCGGCTACACCTATCTCGAGGCACTTCGCCTGAAGGGCGCGACAGACTTGTTTTACCTCGCGCCCAACAAGACGCAAGTTGAACAAGTACACGCGCTCCATCCTGAAATGCAGGTGGTGTACGGCCGCAACGAGCATCCGTGTCTGTACTACAAAGACAAGAATCTCAGGGCCGACGACATCCCGTGCTCAATGCTTACTGATTGCGCACATCGTGTGAATCAGGAAAGCGGCGAGACGCATACTCCGGGCGCAACACCGTGCCCATACCTGTTGCAGAAGTATCAGGCAAAGCACAGCGGCAAGCCGGTGGTGTGCACCAACGCGTTCTTCCTCTTTACGGTGCTGTTCTCGAAGGAGTTCAAGCCGGAAGGGGTGGTGATCGACGAGGTGCAGGGCCTTGCGCAATCCATTCGGCAGGTGCTTTCGACCGATCTCACCGACTGGAAGTTGGCGAAAGCGGTCGAGGCGCTCAATGCTATTGGTTCACCTGAGGTGCATAACCTCTCGGCATTCTTGCAGCAGATGAAGCGTCTTGTGAAAGGGCGTGCAATGAACCAGGAAACGCTGCTTGAAGAAGAGGAAATAGAGAACCTCCATGCCTCGCTCGGCAAGGTGCACGCGGACGCACTCGAAAGAGACGCCCGTGCGGCTCTGAAGCGCGGTGACCTAGATGCCGACGAAGACCGCGAGGTCTTAAAGCAAATCGAGGACATTGCGCGCAGTGTGCGGCGGTTCCGCCACGCACTCGGCTTTGCCATGGAAGGTTCAACAAAGTGGGGCTATCCGCTCAACTTTGTGATTGCCTATGGCAAGTCGGAAATGGGTGAACGCGACAAGGTGCAGTTTAAGGTGACGGTCAAGGATTACTACGTTGTCCCCATCATCAAAAAGCTGCTTCCAGAGCGCACGCTCGCGTACTCGGCAACGATTAGCGACCCCAACATTCTTTCGTTTGAAACCGGCATAAAGGGGGAGTTTAAATCGATTCCCTCCGACTTTCCGGTAAAGAACGCACGTATCTACATGCCGACCGACACTCCGAACCTTGCGGTGACGAGTCGTAATCGGCAGGATAAGACGAAGAGCTTGCGAATGATTGCGCGGACTGCTCAGAAATTTGCAGTTAAAGGCATTCGTTCGCTTGTAATCGTTGTGTCCAACGAAGAGCGCGAGAAGTTTCTCATGCTTTCGAAAGAGGAAGGACTGAACGTGATTTCCTACGACACCGATTGTCCACCCCGCGAGTGCGCTACGCGCTTTAAAGGTGGCGAAGGTGACGCGATGGTTGGTACTGTCTCAAACTTCGGCGAAGGATTGGATCTTCCCAAGCAGATAGCGCCGGTCATCTTTTACTTTCGGCCGGGGTATCCCAGGCCTGACGATCCGCAGACGCAGTTTGAGGAACGCAGGTTTGGCAACCGGCGATGGGCGTCGTGGAACTGGCGTGTGATAGTGAGTTTTCTCCAAGTCCGCGGGCGGAACATCCGTTCGAAATCGGACGTGGGAGTGACCTTTCTGATCTCGCAACAGTTTCGACGATTCGCGTATGGATCGCTTCCTGAATGGCTGCGTCCCGCTTACGAAGGGAAACAAACCATGGAGGAATGCGTGAAGGACGCGATGGAGCTTTTGGGGTAGTGCTACGCAACGTGTCGTATCCTCTACTCAGGTGCTCTCTGGTCCGGGACGCGAGCGAGGCGACTCGCTCGCGTCAATTCTTTCAGTGCGGAATTCTTGAGCTCACTGTCGTGTGGCAGTGTGAAGCGCAGCAATGTTATCTCGTGTGTGGGTCGGAAGAGCTTCGGCATTTCCGACAATCTTGTAGTTCTGCGTGGTACGCAAACGCCATGCCTCGCATCGTCCTCTGAGGGTCGGGAGAGTTTCGATTCTTCCGACAATCATCCAGTCTGGTTCCCTCACGTTTGGTAGGGCATCGTACCGAAATGAGCTGTAGCGTCCTGTATGGGGCGGAGGGTCTTTTGACCCTCCGCCAACTGTCGTCGAGTGAATGCTCGGCCTGATGAGCTCTAAAGAGCGAAACAGTGTGTTCTTTTCCAGTAACGAGTAGTTCGCTTAGCTAGCGCAGCGTATTGCAGTCTCCGCTATGGGATGCGAGCGAGTCACATCGCACGCATCATTCTCATGGACAAGCGCGGCTACCTTTTGTGGCGCGTACTTTCGTGAGGTGGACTACGGGACGCGGACGAAGCAGTTCGCCTGCGTCAGACTACCTGATTGCAACTGTTAACCTAACAATCGTGGCGTGTGCTGTGGGACGCGAGCAATCTGCTTCGCTCGCGTCAATTCTTTGCACTTCGGATGCGTGCAGCGACCTAGCGTTCCGCGACGTATCCTTCTCTTCGCTTCGGGTCGGAAGCATGCATATGCTTCCGACATATATCCGGTTATGGTACGTCTGGCTACGTCACGTTGCGTGACGTCTACTATTCTTCGGACGGGGGTGTCGTGAGACACCCCCGCATTTTGTTTATAGGCGTGATATTGTGGCCACGTATGAGTACCCACCAAAC
The DNA here is from genome assembly GCA_046594495.1 of Minisyncoccia bacterium. Classification (GTDB taxonomy): domain Bacteria; phylum Patescibacteriota; class Minisyncoccia; order Phycocordibacterales; family UBA2100; genus UBA10103. The sequence continues at coordinate 2,878 of JBKJSQ010000002.1, forward strand.
CTATACGGGACCTGCCATTTTTGCGACAGCGAAGAAGAAGGCGAAAGTCGTGATAGTGGTCGCAATTGGAAAGAACAGGGAGCTCGGCAAAGACGGGAAACTGTTGTGGCATATTCCCGACGACCTCAAGCGCTTCAAGGAGCAGACGAAAGGGCATCCGGTGGTGATGGGTCGCAAAACATTTGAATCAATCGTGAGCTACATAGGGAAACCGTTGCCCGAGCGCCCGAACATCGTGATTTCACGCGACGAAGCGTGGACATATCCCGGTGTGACCGTTGTGCGCTCATTGGAGTCGGCACTCGAGATTGCTCACACCCTCGATGAGGATGAGATACATATCGGCGGGGGAGCAAACGTGTACGAACAGGTGTTGCCGCAGGTGGACGAGCTTCGGCTCACACTCGTTGAAGATGAGCAGGACGCCGACACCTTTTTCCCTCCCTTTGAAATGGAATTCACGAAAGAGACCTTTCGTGAGGAGCACGAACACGATGGTTTGAAATATACGTGGGTCAACCTCACTCGATAGTGTGCATAAAATACTTATTATATCCGGTCGGATATAATAAGTATTTAGCAGAATCGCAAAAAAAGAAAAAGCTAGTTGTGCAAGTCAGTCATGCACAACAAGTTAGTTATGCACTTGAGTCAGACATTCACAACATAATTCAGACGTGCGCAGCATGTATGGTTTTCGCCCTTGTCCCTTAATATGTACGATCGTACGGGATAGAGGACATTTATATTCGGTACAAGTATCCTTGGGAATCAAATGGCCATCTTGATGGGTGGTGTAGTTTTAGCGGGAGAGGCTCTTGAGGACGGTTCGGTACATATCTTCCACGAGCTTTTTTTGCTTTGCCCCGGTTTTCACATAGTGGTCTAATCCCGGTCCTGCATTAATCTCAAGTACGCAATACTTTTTTGCGGCACGAGTAATGTCGTCGGTCATGATGTCGACTCCACAGAGTCGCAAACCCATGTCGCTGGTTAGTCGTATGGCAACGTCTGCGAAAGACTTGTGAATCGTTTCAGTTACGTCGATCGCGTCGCCGCCGGTGGAGAGATTTGCGTTGTCGAGCAAATATATAGTGATTCCACTCGGTGGGACCGAAGAGAGACGCAGGCCCTGAATTCGCAGTTTTGCTCGAATACGAGGGTCGTCTAATTTGATACTCGTATCGCGGTTTGATATATCAAACTGTTTTTGCTTTGTTTTGAGTAGCTGCAGTACAGTGGAGTGACCATTGCCGACTACATTGAGTGGCACGCGTTCATAGGCAGAAATTACTTTTCCGTCGAGTACCACGATTCGATAGTCGCGTCCCCGAACCGGTTTTTGCACCAAAGCCATTTTGTCGGCCTTGAACACATAGGTGAGCGCATATCGCAGCTCTTTTTCGTTGTGCACAAAAGATACTCCGTATCCCTGAGAGCCGCTATTGGGTTTAACAACGAGGGGATACCCAATACGCTGCGCATACTTGAGCGCCGCCTTTGTATCCTGTTTAGAGCCGATTGATGCCGCCCAATCCGTGGATGCAAAGGCGCGACCAACGGGCACTGGGTAGCCCATTTTTTTCATAAAAAACGCGGCGTAGTCTTTGTCTTTAGCAATATCCGATGCGCCAACTCGATTGAGATCGAGCGTGTTGTACCGAAAGTAGCTTTTGCGACCATTAGCAAAGGTGATCTGACCAACGATTCGCCACTCGGGCTCTATGAGAACGGTGGCACCAATTTCGCGCCCAAGCTTCTTCAGGAGTGGGCCCAATATAAGGCTTTCTTTCTTTCGTTTGGCGCTCACGAGGCAATCATATATGCATCGTGACACAAAATACAATTACGCGAGTAAATCATCCAATTGGATTATTTATAGGAGTTTGGTTATCAGTGGTAATTATCTGTTATAGTGTCGCGGATGAATCAATCACGTACTTCGCCGGAATGGTATGTAATTACAGGCGGTCCGTGTGCGGGCAAAACTACGACGTGTAATGAGCTTATGCGACTCGGGCACCCGGTGCTTGCCGAGCCCGCGCGACTAGAAATAGAAACAAAGCTTGCACAGGGTCTCACGATTGATCAAATTGTGACCGACCCTGACTGGCTCCCATCCGTTGTTCGTCGTTCGGTAGCGCAAGAGCGTGAACTGCCGAAGGATGTGTTGTGGTTTTTTGATCGCGCTACGCCGGATAGTGTCGCGTATTACCGACTGAGTGGAAAGGAGCTCGATGAGCCCATACTGAGTGCAATGAAAGAATTGCGATATCGCAAAGTATTTATGCTCGACCTGGTGGATTATGTGACCGACTACGCGCGCACCGAGACGCCCGAGCAGGCGCGAGCACTTCACGCTGCGATTCGCGAGGGCTACGAGGAGCAAGGCTACACAATCATTCCAGTTCCGGTTATGCCGGTTTCAGAGCGGGTGCAATTTATACTCGCGCGTTTGTAGCAATGCAGATAAATAGCGAGACCCTTCGCAACAGCGAAGGGTCTGAAAGTTTGCAGGTGCAGCGATGGTGATATCAGATTTCGATTCTCGTTAATCCAAAACTACTCGCAAATATGTTTTGAAACCTGCCGAGGTCTCCGAGAACACGCGCGGCAGTATCGGTGTCTAGTACGCGCAAATTCTCGAACAGCCTGATGATGGGTTGTGCAATTGCCGGCGTGCGCATAGTTTCGCTATCGTTGTGGTGCCCCAGTATAGTGTGTAGCTCCCCAGTGCTTGTTAATCACTTTGGACATTACGCAGAACAAGATACGCCCGCGATACTATACCACGCATGATTCATGCGGCTCATGAAGTAAGGAGGTGTGAGTAGAGGCGTCAAAAGCTATACAGGTCGAACTGTCATTAATTAAAGAACGAATATCGATTTCGACCTTCGGGGAATCGACGCCTCTGAATGATCGGTAGACGCTCAAAAAGAATACCCGCATCACAAACGGATGCGGGTTTTTCTTCAGGAACAATGTGGCTTTAGAGCGTGAGCTCATCGATACCTGCGCGGCGCAACAGTGCGCGTGACGCTGCAATGATCTCGACGTTGTGCTGTGCGCGGAAATCATCCGAAGAATCGATGATACGCCCTACAAGCACTGTCTCCTCGACATCAGCGAGCGCGTCGGTAAGGACGCACGTGGCGACACGTTCGGGAAAAGTTGCATCTCCCCATATCTCCTTCGCTGCAGTTATGGCTCGTTCGAGCCGGTCGTGAGGGGAGTTGTATCGTGGATTTGCAGTAGACCTACAATGCATATGCGCTCCAATGAAGTTGGTACGCGTGAGTACTGTATGTACTATACCACAAAAGTGAAATAAAGGAAGTGCTACTGTTTGAGACCGAGGCCGGTACGAATCAGGTACCAGTTGAGAGCTACGAGCGCTACAATCAACCCAAGGAGAACCACAAGTGAGATCCAGATCGCGATATCGGCAGTGCCTAGGAAGCCGTAGCGAAATCCGTTGACGAGGTAAAAGATCGGGTTAACGTACGTGAAATATTGTGCCAAAACAGGGAGTGAATGAACGCTGTAGAATACGCCGCCGAGGTATACCAGCGGCGTCAGGACGAACGTGGGAACAATATTAATTGCATCCATCGATTTGGCGTATACACCGTTCACGAGACCGGCGAGTGAAAATACAAGTGCTGTAAGCACTGCAAAGACGAATATAATAAGCACATTATGTATCGCAAGATCTAGGCCAGTGAAAAAGGCCGAAACGAGCATAATGATGAATCCGATTAAGACCCCGCGAACCACGCCGCCGGAAATGAATCCCGCAATGAGGAGCCACGGCGGTGTCGGTGACACCAGAATTTCATCGATGCCGCGAAAGAAAAATTTTGACTGGAAGAATGTAAATGATGTATTTGAATACGCGTTGGTTACTATGGCCAACATTACGAGGCCAGGTATGACAAACGTCATATAGTCGACGCCTTGCATTTCGCCGATGCGGGAACCAAGTACCGACCCAAATATTGTGAAATACAACACCGAGGTAATGACGCTCGGTAAAAATGTTTGTACCCAAATACGGAACATGCGCACAACATCCTTGCGCAGCATTGTGTAAAAAGAAATCCAAAGTCCGAATGCATCCATATTATTTTTCTACTTGCGGTGAGCTTGTCGAAGCCGCGGTGAGTTTAAGAAACACTTCTTCAAGTCTGCCGCCGCGATATCCCGGTTTGTCCGAATCGCCCACATCGGAATGATTTCTGAGCACTTCTTCCATGGTACCCATTGCGGCGATCTGGCCCTTGTTGATGATTGCGACATGTTTACAGAGGTGCTCGGCTTCTTCGAGGTAGTGTGTCGTCAGAAGAATCGTGAGACCTTTTTTACTGAGGGTGGTCAGATAATCCCACATGCCACGGCGCAATTCTACGTCGACGCCTGCAGTAGGCTCATCAAGGATCAAAAATTTAGGCTCGTTGACAAGCGCACGAGCAATCATGAGCCGGCGCTTCATTCCGCCGGAAAGATTCATAGCATTTTCTTCAATTTTATCGCCGAGGCCAAGATCTCGTAGCAATGTGGTGGCTCGAGGAATTGCTATGGAGCGGGGAATACCGTAGTAGCCTGCTTGATTCACGACAATATTGATACATTTTTCAAATGGGTTGAAGTTGATTTCCTGTCCCACGAGACCAATATTCATCTTGGCTTTCTCTGGATTCTTATCGATGTCATAGCCGAAAACTTCTACCGACCCACTTGTTTTGTTTACGAGTCCGGTGGAAATCCCAATGATGGTGGTTTTACCGGCACCGTTGGGACCGAGGAGTGCAAAAAAGTCCCCCTCGGGAATATCGAGTGATACTCCTTGGAGCGCCGACACCCCGTTACTGTAGGTTTTCTTGAGGTTCTTGATTGAGAGAGCGGTTGCCATAGTGGGGCTTAGGATAGCATTTCGTTTATGAAGATAAAAGTCTCATCTGGATCAAGTACCGGATGCGTATCAATAACTCCAATAACACTCTCATCGTTTCGCCCCGGTTCGATTGCATCGCCGACGTATACCGCATCGGCTTTGTTCCAGTTCATGCGCGTTATGAGGTTTGCCACGTGAAATCCTTTGTTTTTACCGAGCAGGTACATATCGAGACAGGTGGTGCCGCCGGCCGTTATTTCGATACCAAGTTCCTGCAGTTGAGTGACCTCCATGGCGTGCGAAGCCAGCAGTGCTTTGCGCTTTGATGCATCGGGATCGAACGCTTTCTTAGTCTCGCGTGCTTCATTGTGGCCGATGAGGCTGTAGCTAATCTGTGATCCCCGCATTTCAACGAGATCATTCTCGTCTTTTACATCGAGCTGCAGTTCGTCGTGCAGTGTTTTGATGAATGAGAGCACCGCATCTTCTTGTTCCTTCGAGAATTTCTCGCTCCACAGAATCGATCCATCCGGTCCAACAGCATGATTTCCGTTCTGAGTTAGTCGATACAGTCGACCTGCACTTTCTGCGGGAAGCTGCTGAACCATCTGTGACTCTTGTGCGCCGGATATAACGATGACATTTTTTTTTGCACATAGCTCCAAAAAGGGAGGAATGTACTCTGCTTTCATGGGCGACCGACTCGGAGTGAGCGTATCATCGAGGTCGAAGAAGATGTGTGAATACATGATTACTTTAGAGAGAGCGGGCCTATAAAATCTGATTTCCCGATAGCTACTCCGTTCTTGCGGATAATAGCGTATGCAGTCGACACGTGGAAGTAGAAGTTGGGGACCAGATATTCAGTAACATATTCGAAACCCGAGAGGGATTTGCCATCCCAATAGGGAAGCGATACGCGCACACCTTCTTTATCGTTTACCGCCTCAGGGGTTACAGCTTTAAGCACTACTATTGTTTTGGCTACTCGTTCTTGCAGTTGAACAAAGGAAGTTTCGGTGTCGTCGAAACTCGGTACGTCGCTCACCCCGAGTCGTTTTACCGAATTCTTTGCATTGTCGCAGGCGATCTGCACTTGTCGGACTAACGGGAACTGGTCGAATACAATGCGATCATTCAAGAGGGCTTCTTCAAATGAGCGATGTTCGCTTGAGTGAGCTTTGGCGTGCGCAGCAGCTATATCGAGTGTGTGTGAGAGCGCTTCGAGCGACTTGAT
>JBKJSQ010000142.1:0-13452 GCA_046594495.1 Minisyncoccia bacterium
CCGCAGAAGAGGCAGCCGCAGTCGAACAGGCATAAATCAAAAACCCCAACAGCTCCCGAAAGGGAGCTGTTTTCGTTTGAGATTGATAATAGTGAAACCGATGAGTATAATCGCAAAGCAGTTGATGCCCAGGTGTTGAAATTGGTAGACATTTCACCTTGAGGTGGTGAAGCCTGTAATGGGCGTGGAGGTTCGAGTCCTCTCCGGCGCACAGAATACAAAAAGCCAGAACATGTTCTGGCTTTTTGTATTCTGGCAGCCGCGAGAGGGCGAGAAGGCGAGGGCTGGGGCCCCGCGACCACGCGGGGATGCCCGAGCAGGGCTGAGCGGAGAAAAGTTCTGACGAGAACTTTTGGAGCGCTTGGCCGAGTCCTCTCCGGCGCACAGAAGTGAACTTGTGAACGTTGTGCACGTATTAAATCCGGCTGTTGACGGACATTTCAGCGGTTCCAACATCGTCCTGTCCTCTGGTATCGCAAAATTGTAGTTTTTGTTATAAAGGACTTCGAGGTAAGGATGTTTTGGTGGTTCTAACCGAAGGAGCACGGTATGCGATCCTACAGCGCTGTACTTGTCGAAGGTTCGGATATCGATGCGGCAAAACAGATGTTCGAGCAAAATGGCGCAGAAGTCACCCAATGTCTTCAGCGCATTCGCGTCATCACTTTCAAGGCCGACGACGCGGCAGTTGAACGAATCCGCGGCCTTTCCGAGGTCCTTGCCGTCGAAAAGGATGGCGAGGTGCGAGTCACCTAGTTCTGGTTCTCGCAGGTGCGATCATCGTCCAGGCCACACACTGCGGCCTGGACTTTTTTTACAAGCGCAAGAATATGTTTAGAATCCTCTCTCTTTGAGAGGTCCCATCCTCGGATACTAATCTGCACAGAATTAAAAAGACCGGAGTATGCTCCGGTTTTTTTAATTCTGGGAGCAGGGAGAGGGCGAGCAGGCGAGGGCCGAGCGGAGAAAAGTTCTGGCGAGAACTTTTCGAGCGCTTGGCCGAGTCCTCTCCGGCGCACAAAGACGAAACGAACCTGGCCTGCGCCAGGTTTTTTCGCTTTGTGCGGGCCGGAGCGATGTCCCGCAAGCTTGCGGGACCGTGAGGCAGGGTCGTGGAATTTTCTGAGAGACGGCGAAGAAAATATCCCTGACCACAAAAATAAAACCTTGACCCCTCGAACCTCGGCGGGTATACAAAGGGAAGTTGAAATAACATAAGGCGATTTCAATGATAATAATCACGCTTGTCGGGTGGTACTCGCTGTACCTGCCTGTCAGGCGGGTAGTTGGGTATGAGTACAGGAAACACGTTGCGGTGGTCACATTAGCCGCAGCCTTCTGTATCGAGCTTTGGTTGACTCAAGATTTTTTTCGAATTATCGCTTTCAAGTTCTGACGCCGGTCCCGCTCTGTACACGCAGGGCGGGACTGTTTGCTATCATTTGAATACCCATGCTCCGAAAATACCTCCCACAAAACACTGCAGAAATGATTCGTTGGTACGAGCGATATGTGTCGCCGATTGCGCTTATTGTGGGCTTCTTGTTAGACAGCTTCGTACTGCTGGATCGAGTCGACGTGATATTCGGAAACATTCTCTTACTTTCGTATCTGGTGTTCGCGGGGGTCGCCATAGTGTTGTTAAACGTAGTTGCAGCGGGGCGCGCGCAATATCCTCTCATGCTTCGCATTGCTCCGTTTATGCCAGTAGTCATTCAATTATTCTTCGGTGCGTTATTTAGCGGCTATCTGAGTCTCTACAGCAGAAGTGCGGGAGTAGCCGTATCGTGGGTATTCGTGCTTGTTCTCGCATTCCTTCTCATCGGGAACGAGCGTTTCCGCATGCTGTATCAAAAACTTCCGTTCCAACTCTCCATCTACTTCACGGCTCTCTACTCCTTCTTTATTTTTTTCTTGCCGCTCATTTTCAAAAAAATCGGGCCGTTGATGTTTATGTTCGCGGGCGTGCTCAGCCTCGTCATTATCGGACTTGTTATTGCACTCTTGCGACGCCTCGTAGCGGAGCGATTTGCCGATACTCAGCTCACCACATTTCGCTCACTCGCGGCAATCGTTCTTGTGTTCAATGTTTTGTATTTCTCGAACCTCATTCCTCCGCTGCCGCTTGCATTGAAGGAGGGGGGTATGTATCACAGTGTCACGCGAACTGAGGGTTCATATCAACTGAGCGGAGAGCATCAGTCGTTTGCGGTGAAATATTTGAATGTTCCGTCAAAGGTGCATATTTCGGATGGCGATAAAGTGTTTGTATTTACGGCAGTCTTTGCTCCCTCGGGCCTGTCAACGACACTTCGTCACGAGTGGCAGTATTTCAATACCGTGACCGATAGGTGGGAAACTCGGAGCGATGTGCGGTTCACTATTATCGGTGGCCGAGACGGTGGTTTCCGCGGGTATTCGCAGAAACAAAATGTTGAAGAAGGTTCGTGGCGCGTGAACGTGCTGACCGACCACGGACAGATAATCGGTCGCATTCGATTTAGCATTATCTACACTGGCGCACCTATTGTTCTCATCGACGAAATACGCTAACGCACACTATGTCTCGCGCTCGGGCCTCGATTCTGCTATAAATCATGAGTTCAGTGATGGCGACTATGGTGTAACGGTTAACACTGGAGCTTGTGGAGCTCTCGATTCGGGTTCGATTCCCGATAGCCGCCCAAAAAACGACGAGAGATGGCCGATAACCTAGACTCCGAACCCGCGCCGCCCAAAATAATTTAAAGACGCGCAGCGTCTGCAAATTCTATTTTGCGGACGGCTATCGGGAATCGAAGGCGAACACTGGGGCCCCATCAGTAGATGGGGATGTGTGAGCAGGGCCGAGCGGAGAAAAGTTCTGACGAGAACTTTTCGAGCGCTTGGCCGCTTCCCGATACGCTAGAGCCCGTAACCTATGTCGCCCCACGTTGAATTCTCTGTATAGTTCAAGAATGGAAATCTCTTTAGTAATTCCTGCGCACAACGAAGCGGAATACATCGGAGCATGTATCGAATCCGTGTTGAAGAATGCGAATTGGAAGTTTAAGGAAATCGTTGTCATCGACAATGCATCGACTGACGGTACGGGGGATGTTGCACGAACGTACGCTGGTGTCCGAGTGGTTCGGGAAGAGCGTAAGGGGCTTACGATTGCGCGCCAGACGGGTCTCGACGCTACGAGTGCAGAATTTGTTGCCTATATGGATGGCGATAGTCGCTTGCCTGCCGATTGGATTGCAAAAGCAGAATTGTTGATTGCTACACATCCACACGCAGTCTCTTGGAGCGGCCCTGTGTACTACTACGATGCACCCAACCGAGCATGGAATGCAACGCTCTCAATCGGCTGGTGGCTCACTGCGCCGCTGATGTATCGACTCATCGGCTACATGGTACTCGGCGGCAATTTCATTGTCAGGCGTTCCGCGGTTGATGCAATTGGTGGATTTGACCCGAATGTTTCTTTTTACGGAGAAGATATGACCCTTGCGAAACGTTTACACGGGAAGGGAAGAACAATTTTTAGAATGGATTTTTATGGGTTCACCTCGGCACGGCGGTTTGTGCAGGAGGGATACATAAAAACTAATATGCACTACGTAATGAATTATGTGTGGCCAGTCCTTTTTGGACGACCGTACCATCGAGCGTACACTGATATACGATGACACCGTATATACGAGCGCTTTCAGCAACCGTGTTGTTTTCTGTGGTCGGTATATGGTCGTTGCTCTTTCACAGTGTGCCGTGGGAATACGTGTATCCGCACGTCATGTTCTATGTCGTTCTCACTATCAATACGTTTTTTTCCATACGCTTTTATTCAGCGTTCACACCTGAATCCGGTTTTCAGTCATTCATTGATTTCGTTCTCTCAGGAGCGTATGTAGCACTGGCGCTTTCGATCGGGATCCCGCTCGCGTTTGCCATAGCTGCTCTCATCATCTTTACGCTCGCGCCGGCCAAGTATGCGCATTTGCTCGGGCGCACGCCACACGACGCAACGCTTCGCAAAAAAATCCTTATCGACGTACTCGGCACTTCGTTGTGCGTGCTCGTGCTCGTCCTCACGCTCATGGGCATGGAACACAGTGCAGCGTGGCTGCTTGCGGGGTTATTCGCTTTTGCCAATGTGTTCTTGTTGCTCATCAAACCAATGTACACATTCGTCGAGCCGAAGTAGTTACAGCACACCCAGTGATGCCTCGGCAATGCCTTCTTGCCACGGCAATACTTTGACGGGCCGGACCTACATGGTGCCGAGCCGGACCTACGTGGTGCCGGGCTGAATACCGGAGTATTGGTAACAATTATAATACTCCGTGCAGTGTTCGGTAGAGTCGCTCCCACGTGTGAGCGATGCCGAGTGGTTCATGCGTTTTGGCGTGCTCGATTGCACTCGCGCTGAAGGCCGCTGCAAGTTCGGTATCAGTGAGTAGCCGCGATATACGATCCACAAATGCACCATGGTCATCGGCGTCAACTACAAATCCGGTCACGCCGTCATTGATACTCTCCGGAATACCGCCGGCACGCGCCCCCACCACCGGCACGCCGCACAGATTCGCTTGAAGGATTGTCATAGGCTGTGCTTCAGAGAGGCTTGTCATAAGCATGACGTCGCACGCATTGATAGTGCTCACAAGTTCGTCACCTGAAAGGCGACCCATAAAAAAAGTGTGTGATGCGATACCGAGGGAGCGAGCATGCGACTCGAGCTCTTCTCGATACGGACCGTCACCGAGGACAACAAGTTGCGCCTCTGTTCGCGCGTGCACATCGGCAAATATCTTAAAAGCTACATCGAGATTCTTTTCCTTTGCGAGCCTTCCAAACAAAAGTACAGTGCGGTGTGAAATGCCGATTCGCTCCTTGAGTTCCTGCTTTTCATTTACATGGCGAAACAGTTTTGCATTGACCGCGTTCGAAACGATGGAGGTCTTCACATGCCTCAAACCTGCGCGCAGCAGCACGTCCATCGGTTGCGATGCGGGCGCAGTTACCACATTGAAACCGCGGAAGAACCACGCTACGTATTTCAGTACGAGCCATCGGAACGGTTCGATATCAAGATAAAAATAATGCAGATAATCAACGGGGGAGCCATGGCTCGTTCCGACAGATGCGCGACCAAGCGATCGTGCGGCGAAGCGGCTCATGAGTCCAATAATTCCGAATGAGTGCACATGAATGACGTCTGGTTTATACACGGCAATTGCCGCATAGATGCCGAAGGGCGATACCACGCAAAAGGTGCCGCCAAATAGTTCAAGCGACGCGAAGCGGGTAACCGATTCGTCAGGTGTTTCTCCATACATACGAGCTGCGAATATGTGCACGTCGTGCCCGAGCGCACGCAATCCCTCGGCCTGCAAGACTACCGAGTCGGCGACGCCACCGAGCTGAGGCAAATACATGTCGGTACAAATTGCAATTTTCATGGCGGTTATAGTTGTCGCGATCCCTCAATTGAAATCGATTTGCGTAGGTACCACATGATTGTCACATATCCGGAAATCAGAAGCGCTCCACCTGCGATGACATATTCGATTGAGCGCACAATTTCTCCTGCGGATACGAGCGATGCCCCGAAGAAGTATCCAGCGGTCATGAGCACGGAGTAATGGGCAATAGATATCGAAATTGAGTATCCGTAAAACGTGCGCGCAGGCATGCGCATGAGTCCGGCCATAAACAAAAAAGCCGCCGAAATTCCGTACGCAAATTTACTCATGAGCATGGTTTTGGCAGGATGCGTGTTCCAAAGACGTTTGGCATCTGCAAAGTGCTCGTCGGTCACGCCGATGCGTGCGGCAAGTCGCTTAATGAGCGGACGCTCGCTTCCGTAGCGACCGGACAGGTAAAAGAATGTGTCCGGAATGATGTCGCCGAGTATGAGAATGCAGAGTGTAAGCGGCGCACTCAGGTATCCCAGCGATACCATCAATCCGCATACAAACGCGAGCATCGGACCCTCCACGAGCGCGAGCGGCACGAGCACCCAGTAGCGATAGGTGAGCAGGATACTCATAATGACCCCGGGATCCATCGATTAAGTATACCGTTTAGCCTTCTGTCCCATATGGTCGGCGCGAAAATCACGAATGCATTTTCGGTTGGAAATTGCCTCAGCGTTTTTTATAATCTACGGCACGTTCAAAATCGTACAATGGGCATTCGAGCGGGAACACGGGCTATGTATGGCTGATATACTTCCTGAATGGACGGAGAGCTCAAGAACAAATTAGAGGAACTCGAAAAAAAGCTCGACGCAGTGTACGTGTCTGCCGAAAAAACCCGTAAATACTTCCTTGGCGTCATAGTTGTTTCAGTAATCGCATTCGTGTTACCGCTCATTGGGCTTTTGTTTGCAATACCAACAATGATGTCGACTTTGAATACGATGATGTCGCTGTAAGTGACGCCTCGGTTGCACGTCAGGATGGTATTATGCGTTCACATTAATATTTTCATAATATTTTCATGACACCTTCTGAACAAGATATCGCTCGGACGAATTACTGGATGAAGCTTGCGGGCGCTGCTGCACTCGCACTCCTCGCGCTTTTCTTGTTAGCTGCCACGGTCTATGCTTTTAAGAGCGTACGCTACATTGGAAGCGGTGTTGCAGCGAGCAATACCATTAGTGTTTCTGGTGAAGGTGAAGTGTTTGCCGTCCCAGATACCGCCACGTTTAGTGTGACCATTCAAGAGCGCGCTAAAGATGTTGCCGCAGCGCAGACAGCCGCCACCAAAAAGAATAATGACGTCATCGCGTACCTAAAAGAGGCTGGAGTTGAAGAAAAGGATATTCAAACCGCTGATTACAATGTGAATCCGCAGTACGAATATTCCAACGGCGTCTGTCGCGAGGGATACTGTCAGCCGGGACAACAGAAGCTTGTTGGTTTTGAAGTGATACAAACACTTACCGTGAAGGTGAAGGATACCGACAAGGCGGGCGAGTTGCTCTCGGGCGTTGGCTCAAAGGGAGCATCGTCGGTTTCCGGACTTTCATTTACCATCGACGATCAGGACCAGCTTGAAGCAGATGCGCGCGACAAGGCGATTGCAGATGCCGAGGAAAAAGCAGACGAGCTTGCCGCGTCGCTCGGCGTAACAATCGTGCGTGTAGTGGGCTTTAGTGAAAACGAGTACCAGCCGTACTATGCGTATGGCCGCGGAGGTGTTGCAATGGACGCTATGTCTACAAAAGAGGGGGCACAAGCTGCTCCTTCACCTGAACTTCCTGTAGGTCAGAACAAGATTACCTCCAACGTGAATATCACGTACGAAATAAGATAGTTCGATGATAACTCACAATAAATAATTATATGGGAACCGCAGATCGAAAGCGCGCAGCGCATGCTGCACGATTGTTAAAACTCGCCGCGTCTTCAACACGTGCCTCAATTCTATTTACGCTGGCGAAGGAGAAGCAGCTCGCTGTACAGGACATAGCAGCTGAGCTCGATATGACGCACTCCGCAGTGAGTCATCAACTCGCAGTACTTGCGGGAGCAGACATTGTGACTTCAAAAAAATCGGGTCGCATGATGTGTTATGCAATATCCAAAAATCCGCAGGCAAAAGCACTCGTCAAATTTCTCACAACCATTAAATAGGAACGAAGCACTACCGGCTACTAGTAGAGCGCACAACTGAGCCATCTTTTGGCGCTGTTGTGCGTGGAGAGCGTATACCTTGACTCGACCAAGAGTTAAAAGTATAGTTCTCTCATCAAGCGCCGAAAGGCGTTTTTAAAATGGAAAATTTAATCTAAATCCCGTATGTCCATATTCAGCTACTTTAAGGAAACGCAGGCAGAAATGCGACACGTGTCATGGCCGACTCAGTTGCAGACAATTGTGTATACGGCTCTCGTGTTCGCTATATCTGTTTTCATCGCACTCTATCTCGGACTTTTCGACTATTTGTTTACGACGACGCTCGCGCGTCTTGCAGGTGTAGCACCTGCTCCTGCAGCAATTGAGGAGCCGATTTCACCGACCGCAACTTCAACAGCTACTACGACACCTGCGGTTGACTTCAAACTACCGACCGACCAGCAGTAATATTCTAATCATTAAATCAGTTCGATATGGCAAAACAAACATACGGAACCGAGCGACAGTGGTATGCAGTGCATACGTACTCAGGTTACGAGGACGCGGTTGCACGAAACCTTCGTCAGCGAGTTGAAAGCTTCGGTATGAGTGACCGCATATTCAATGTTGTCGTGCCAACCGAGAAGAAGATCAAAATCAAGAACGGTCGTCGCACCGAGACCAAGGAGAAGATTTTTCCAGGCTACGTGCTCGTAGACATGGTGGCAACCGACGATGCATGGAGCGTGGTACGTAACACACCACAGGTTACTGGATTCGTGGGCACCGCCAATCAGGCAGTACCGCTCGAGCCGGCAGAAGTTGAGAAGATTCTCAAGCGAACCGATGGAGACACAGTTCGCCATGCGATCGATCTTGCCGAAGGGGATGCCGTGGTTATCGTGGACGGTCCGTTCAAGGATCTCGAAGGTAAAGTGGGTGAGATTGACGAAGAGCGAGGAAAGGTTAAGGTATTAGTTCCTATGTTTGGTCGAGAGACTCCGGTGGAGCTTGAGGCAGACCAGGTACAGCGCGTGTAAATAACAATCTATGGCAAAAGAAATCACAAAAATCATCAAATTGCAGATTGCAGCAGGTGCTGCAACACCTGCTCCACCAGTTGGTACCGCACTCGGTCCAGCGGGTGTAAACATTGGCGAATTCGTAAATCAGTTCAACACGCTTACTCGTCCGCTCGCAGGAACAATCGTTCCGGTGGTCATGAACGTGTACAAGGATCGAACATTTACATTCATCATCAAGAAGCCGCCAGCCTCCCGACTAGTGCTCAAAGCCGTCGGCAAAGACAAGGGTTCAGACAAGCCTCACTCCACTAAGATCGCCAAGCTCTCTCAGAAGCAGCTTGAGGAGATTGCGACTGAAAAGATGGAGGATTTGAACGCGCTCGATATGGAGCACGCGAAAAAGATCATCGCCGGGACTGCCCGCTCTATGGGCGTCGACGTTGATTCTAAATAACCTCATACGAACTCGTTCGACACGAGACTAACATTCCCCGCGAAAGCGGGGTTTTTAGTACTCAATGTCAAGGTGTCACCTTGACATTGAGGGGCATAGCCTGCATCCAAGGGTAGTCCTTGGAATTCTACTGCTAACAAAAAATCGCACCGGCGGTTGTTTATCAGGAGTCTATTAATCCATTGAAAGACGAAGAAGAATCACTCCGTGTTGCTTTTTATATCCCTGAGGGGAATACTGGCGTCTATATGAGGACCAACACATTAATTGTGTTTGAGGGCATTGATGGCTCCGGCAAGGCAACGCAGGCGAAGATGCTTGTTGATCGTCTTCGGAAGCAGGGGCATCAGGTAACGTTGATGCAGACGCCAAGCTATCAGAAACCAATCGGCAAAGTAGTGAAGGACGCACTTTCCGGGAAGTATGGCGATTTTAAGAATCTGTCGCCATTCCTATCCGCGATGCCATATTTACTTGATTTTGCAACGCAAAAAGAAGAGCTCGTTGAATCGCTTAAAACAGGCTTCGTTGTATTTGACAGGTATGTTCCGAGCACAATCGCATACCATGGTGCCAAGGTGGAGGGTGCAGCGCGGAGAAATTTTATAAAACTTGTTGAGAGCCTCATGTTCGAAGAGCTCGGGCTTCCGAAACCGCACCGTGTCATTTACTTGAAGCTTGCCGTCGAACTTGCACAGGATCATATGGGCGAAGCCGGCCGCACGCTCGATCAGCATGAAGAGGATCGAGAATATCAGAAACGCGTCGCGAATCTTTACAATAAACGAGCAAAAGATAAAACGTGGCGCACCGTTGATTGTAGGAAGGGGGAGTCCACTCAGGACATTCACGAGCGTGTGTGGGACGCCATTAGCGCCGCTTAGGGTACAATCTGCGCATGTTAGTTCCTGAAGCTGTTGGAAACAGGTTGCGCGCCGCGCTTGCGACGGCTATGGCGGTGCACGGAATTGAAGTCTCGCCGGAAGACATAAAGCTCGAGTATCCGGTTGATACGGCGCACGGCGACTATGCTACCGGCACTGCAATGCGGTATGCCAAACAAGCCGGGATCGCTCCACGTGAGCTTGCCGAAATGATCGTGCAATCACTCGGTGCAATAGACGGGGTCGCCTCTATTGATATTGCCGGTCCGGGATTCATTAATTTCACGCTCTCGGCACAGGAGGTCGCGGAGTGTGTGGGCTATGCAGTGGAGGACAATTGGGGACGAAATCTACCAACTGGCCAAAAGATATTATTTGAATTCACCGACCCGAATCCGTTTAAGGAATTTCACATCGGTCATTTGATGGCAAACGCGATAGGGGAATCAGTTACACGCCTCTCGGATTTTGCTGGACACGAAGTTCGCCGTGCGAATTATCAAGGCGATGTGGGCTTGCATGTGGCTAAATCCATTTGGGGCAAAATGCAGAAACCCGAACTTTCGTGGGGCGAGGCGTACGCATACGGTTCCAAAAACTACGAGGACAACAAATCGGCAGTCGATGAAATAAATAAAAAGGTATACACCCGCGAAGACCCTGCCATAAACGAGTATTACAAAGATGGACTGATCTCATCGCAGACGGCATTTGAAATTATTTACGAACGTGTTGGGATGCAGAAGGTCGGAAATCATACGGGAAGCGAAGATTATTTTGATTACTACTTTTACGAAAGTCTCTGCTGGTGGATAGGCAAAACGATCGTTGAGAATCACACGCCTGCTGTATTTACCGAAAGTGAGGGGGCAGTTGTGTTTAAGGGAGAGGATGTGGATCCGACCCTCCACACCCGTGTGTTCATTACCTCACAGAAGCTCCCCACATACGAGGCAAAAGAGCTCGGTTTGTATAAATCGAAAAGCGATATGTTTGGCTGGAAGCCGGACATTTCAGTGACGGTAACCGCCAGTGAGCAAAAGGATTATTTTCGAGTTGTCCGTGCCGCAGCGCTTTTGATTCCCGAGCTCTCCGACATTGCAAAAAAAACTGTACACATCACGCACGGAATGATGCGACTTCCGACAGGGAAGATGTCGTCACGAACGGGAGATGTGATCACCGGTGAATCGCTGCTCGATGAACTAACGCTCGCAGCGAACGCTCGCGCGGCCGAAAGTCGTGCCGACGATAAAACAAAACTCGCCAATGACGTTGCCGTTGCGGCAATCAAATTTCAGATACTTAAACAGGCAAGCGGCAAAGATATTATTTTTGATCGTGAGCGTGCGCTCTCGCTCGAAGGAGATTCCGGTCCGTATTTACAGTATGCGCACGCACGAGCACATCAGATTGTTGCGAAAGGTTCTGCGGACGGCGTTACTCCACAAACTGATGCTGCATCCGCACCTCAGCTTGTAACCCGACTCGTACATCGATTTCCGGAAATCGTAGAACATGCGGCTACGCTTATGGAGCCGCATATCGTCACGACATACCTCACTGAACTCGCGTCTGCATATAACAGCTGGTACGCACAGGAGCAGATCCTCGACGGTACGCCGGCAGCAGCGCATAAAGTTGCGGTTGTAGATGCGGTGCGCAACACACTCAAAAATGGTTTATGGATTCTCGGAATTCCGGCTCCCGAAAAGATGTAGCTGCGCGCACGGTCGTGCTTGCACCTATTGTGGGGCTTGGTACGCTTTTAAACGGCATGGGATATGACCCCGCTGCTCTACAGGGAGAAATGCGATGAACATTGTTGCCGGAGATTCGTCAACTACGCATCAAGACCCACCCAGCTTCTCAGGTGATCATTTCGCTTATGCGCTTGAGGGCGGTCGTTACATCGAACTTCGCGGAGCGAGTGCGAGCGAGCTGGAACTTTTCAAACGCGTGCATCCCGGGGCAATCTGCCGGAATGCGGCGGCGTCTTGCCCCGAATGAGTCCAATTTTTCTTTGTTCGCCCGGCGTGATGCTTTCGCGCCGGGCGACGATTTTTGATACGATGAGCCCAACATGACCGAAAAGATGGCTGAAAACGTCGACAAATCCGGAGTTGCAAAGCGCGAGGAAGAAATTCTGGCCTTTTGGAATGAAAATAAGATTTTCGAGAAGTCGCTTTCGCAGGATGCTCCGAATGGGGAATATGTGTTCTATGACGGACCGCCGTTTGCAACGGGGCTCCCACACTACGGTCATATCGTCGCCTCAGTTATCAAGGATGTGGTACCGCGATTCTGGACGATGCGCGGGTACCACGTGCCCCGAAAATGGGGGTGGGATTGTCATGGATTGCCGATCGAAAACATTGTCGAAAAAGAGCTTGGTTTCAAACACAAGAAAGACATCAAGGAATACGGCGTCGCGAAGTTCAACGAGCGCTGCCGAGAAATGGTACTCACCTATTCGGGAGAGTGGGAAAAGATCATCCCACGCATCGGCAGATGGGCCGATATGCAGAATGCATACCGCACCATGGATAAGCCATTTATGGAGAGCGTGTGGTGGGTCTTCAAATCAATTTACGATAAAGGCCTCGTGTACGAAGACTATCGCGTGATGCATATATGCCCGCGCTGCGAGACTACGCTTTCACAGCAAGAGGTGAGTGAGGGCTACAAGGATGTAAAAGACATCTCCGTTACGGTTAAGTTCGAGCGCATCGATCAACCGGGTACGTACTTCCTTGCATGGACGACGACCCCCTGGACGCTTCCCGGAAACGTGGCACTCGCGGTCGGTACCGATATTTCGTACAGCACTGTCCAGACAGATGATGGCGTATACATTCTCGCAACCGATCGACTTGCACACGTGATGGGTGAAAAGCCGTACACAATCATTGCTACGGCTCAGGGGAGTGAGCTGGTTGGGATGTCGTATAAGCCGCCATTTAATTATTATGCCAATGACTCGACGATAAAAAATCATGAGAACGGCTGGAAGGTATATGCGGCAGAATTCGTAACCGCTGACAGTGGTACCGGTATTGCGCACGAAGCACCAGCATTCGGTGGAGATGATTGGCTCCTGTCGAAGCAGTACGACTTACCATTTGTGCAGCATGTGAATTACGACGGCACTATGAAGCCGGAGGTTACGGACTTTGCGGGGTTGGAAGTAAAACCGAATTCTGACGACGACAAAGTGCGTCTCTGCACCGATATCGCAGTTTTAAAATACTTGCAGGAATCCGGCACCTTCTTTTCAAAAGAAAATATTCTGCACCCGTATCCGCACTGTTGGCGATGCGATACACCGCTTCTGAACTACGCGACATCGTCGTGGTTTGTGAATGTTACGGGTGTTAAACCAAATTTGCTTGAGAATGCAGAAAAGATCTCGTGGTCACCGGAGCACATTAAAGACGGACGGTTCGGCATGTGGCTCGAAGGCGCGCGCGATTGGT
>JBKJSQ010000068.1:0-5784 GCA_046594495.1 Minisyncoccia bacterium
AAATTCTCCTTGTTTGAGCGGATAGCAGGAGTCAAAGGAGCTCCCGAGACAGTCCGTACTCTGCTATCCGCTCAAACAAGGAGAATTTTTTGCGTTCACTTTTAACTACACAGGCGAGTGGCGCTACCACGACCACGACCACGCATATCAGACCGGCTCCATCACCGTTACCGAACGATAAGTATCCTATATCTCACCGCCTCCGCCGCCGCCGCCTCCGGAGGCTTGGTGGTAAATACGAACTTGAATCGCATCGAGGTTGAGTGTGTTTGAAGACGGCACGCCCACGAGTCGCAGTCTGAAGTCGGCGAATTCAGCAGGTATCCACGAGTGGCCCCACAGCGATGAGGCACCGCCAAGTGTATAGAGCACATTGCCGGTCGTGAGTGTTCCGGTGGAAAATGCGCTTGTCGTTGTTGCGGTACCGGAGTTCCACGAGAGCTCTGCGCCGATGCTTCCTGCCGCCGATGATCCAAATGCAAGTAATTTAACCGCGATGCCCAATACTGAATTGCCCGACGGTACTGAAAATGCAAATCCGTAATCCGAGGCAGCGGACGCGTTGGTAGTTGCATACGCGCCGTCTTCGGAATAGGCGTTGGCCGGATTCGTCCAACCGCCGCCCCATGCAACCGCATTGGACGAAGGTGCAAAGAAATTCGGATCGTTGCCGATACTTTCCCCACCGCTGTTTCCGCCGCCACCCACAGTACCCTGGCCCGCTGGCGCGTCGCCTCCGATTCCTCCTCCACCACCACCGCCCCCGCCTGTAGATATGCCGTCGGAGATTGTTGTGACTGAACCGGCCGAACCATACAACCCATCGCCGGTCGCGTTGGTGCCACGCACAATATACCGATAGGTGGTTTCTTCCGTTAAGTCGGTATCGTTGTACGAAGTTGTCAGAATTCCACTCGCGATCTGGACGAAATCTGTGCAGCTACTCCCTGTACAGCGTTCAAGTTTGTAGCTCGTAGAACTACCCGTGGATCCCGTCCAACTGACGCTCAGTGTTGCATGCGACACATTGGCAAAGGATGGCGTGCCGGGAATATTCGGTGGAGTCAAAAACGATTCGATGGTTCCGAAACTCGTACCACCCACGTTCGTTGTATACGCGCGGAAATAATACGTCGAGTTTCCGCTCAGTCCGCCCATGGATCCGGTAAATGCACCGGTCGTAAAACTGCCGGATTCCGATGTTGTTGCGACACCGGAGACGAGTGACGCATTGGTGCTACTCGCAAATCCACGAATCGTTGGGCTTGCACTTCCGATAGCAGTAATGTTGGCATTCAGTGTGGACGATGTTGCAACGACATTTGAGGCTGCATTGGTTGCGATAGTAGCGGGATACGCAACGAGCGTAGTCGTACCGACTGATCCATTATACAAACCATCGCCGGAGGTGTTCGTTGCACGGATGCGATATCGATAGTCACTCACTGATGAAAGTCCGGTGTCTTCATACGTTTGTGGCACAACGGTCACTGCAATTTGAGCGAAGTCCGTGCATCCACTACCGGCGCAACGCTCCACTTTGTAACTCGCGGCTCCTCCAGATGGCGCATTCCACGCAAGGGTGATTGTAGAATACGTCGTTGTAGAAACGGTCGGGGTTGACGGCACATTTGGGAGTAACCGGACCGTTGATGTTGCAGACCAAAAACTGTTTCCTGTTGCGTTTGTACCTCGCACCGCGTAGTCGTAATCAGTGTTTCCGGTTAAACCATACGTGGTGGTAGAAAGTCCGCTCACTCCGGTAAATAAATTACACGTACCCGTGCCATTGACGCATTGCTCGACGGAGTAAGATGCTGCTCCCGATGGGTTTGTCCAAGAAATTGCGGTAGTGGTCGCAGTGATACTAGTATATGTTGGCGTTCCCGGCGTGTTCGGCGGCGTGAGGAAGGATTCGATACTGCCGTAGCCAGTGCCTGTGGGATTGGTTGCATACGCACGGAAATAATACGTAGTGTTGCCGGTAAGTCCTGATACCGCACCCGTGAATGCGCCGGTGCCGAAATCACCTGTCGCAGTGGAGGTCGAAACACTCGACGAGACCGTTGAGTTGGTACTCGTGGCAAATCCTCGTGAGGTTGCATTTGATCCCCCGGTGTCGGTGATATTGCCGTTAGCAACAGAGCTCGTTGCAGTTACCGAACTTGCGGCAGTGGTCGAAAGAGTTGGTGCGGTTGCAGCAGGAGTTGCCGGAGAACCAGTAGGGACTGTACCGGTGGCGTAATTGCCATATGCATCGCGCGAGAAAATTTTGTAATGGTATGCGGTGCCGTTGGTCAAACCGGTGTCGTTAAATGAAGTGCCTGTTCCCGTGTACACAACCGTCGCATCACCCACTACATTTTTATTCTGCGACCAATTGGTACCGTCGAAGCGGTAGGTATTTAAGGTTCCAAGATTTGTGACGGTAGCAGCGATATCGGTGCCGGAAATACCGGTTATTTGAAAAGCGCCTCCCGTGTACGAGATTGTTCTACCGTTTCCGGTTGCTACCCACGTTGAGCCGTTAAATACGTAGGTACGCAACGTTTTAATATCGTTTTCGATAAACGCAATTGAGGTCGAGCTCAAGGTACCGATATGTGGTGCATTTGAAGAAATTGTCAGGCCGCTTCCGACCAACGTCCAATCAGTGCCATCAAAACGGTAGGTGGACAATGTGTCACCATTTTCACTTATATAAGCAACATCAGTCGCGTTCAGAGAAGTAATCGCAGGCCCAGATAATGCAGGTAACGATAAAGAGTTACCAACCTGGGTCCAGGTAGACCCGTCAAATCGAAACAGCCGTAGCGTATCACTCGTTGTTTCGGCGAGCGCCACATCAGTGGCGTTCATAGCAGTAATTGCGGTCTGCCCAGCAGAGCCACCGATCGACGCACTGCCGACCAATACCCACGCTGCGCCGGTAAAGCGATACGTTTTAAGAACGTGGTTTAAATCTATAAAGGCAACCGTTGTCGAGTCGAGTGCCGCGAGGTGCTCATTTCCCGAAACAATGATCGATGTGCTCGCTACGGTAAGCACCCAACTCGAACCGTTAAATGTGTAGTGTGCTAAGCGATCGTTCGCATTATCTACAAACGCGAGTGTAGTGGAGCTCAGCCGCGCTGAAGCCGCCGAATTATCGGTGAGATTTGGGATTGAAATATCGGTAAAACTCCCGCTTGTTGAATACAGCGTACCCTCATACGTGCTTGTAGCGATTGTGCTCGTGGCACGCAACACGACGGTTTCGGAAAAGTCCGCGCCGGGATTAGTCCACGAAAGTGAGTTCTGTGATTGTCCGGGGGTAACCGTCGCACCCGATACGTTATTGGGCGACGTATTGTCAATCGTGATCGTCGCTCCTGCGGTATCTGAACCAGTGGTCCCGCCGGAGGCGGTGAAGGAACTAATTTTTGCTTGCACGCTGTAGGTAGCACCGGGAACATTTGGCATATTGGCGTGCGATTTTGGTGTAACACGGATTTTATATATGGTTGCGCCGGTAGTAGCAGTGAGCGTATTCACGATTGCAATCGTTGGCGTGTCACTCGATGGGTTCGAGACAGTGCCGTAGGTAGTGGTCCCTGCGTTACTCGTAATCTCTACCTGCTTAATACCGGCACTCGCACCCGACCCCAAATCCACTACAAACGCAGAAATCGTACTGCTCCCCGTGTTTGTTTGCAGAGTAAACGCACCCGCAAATGTTTCCACTTCCCCCGGTGCAATCGTAGCGTTCGATGGATCGGTAGCATTTGCAAGCGTGGTGGTACCGGAAATGGTGACAACCGTTGACGTTGCAGACCACGTGCTTTCACCCGCGGCATTCGTTGCACGCACCGCGTAGTCGTAGCTGGTGTTGGCGGTGAGTCCGTAGGTGGTAGTGGAATTTGATGCGAGGCCGGTAAATAGTGAGCACGTGGCGCTGCCGGTAATACACTGCTGCAGTTTGTACGATGTAGCGCCACCACTCGGTACGCTCCATGTAATTCCTGTTGTTGTGGCAAACGTATTTAAATAGGTCGGAGTTCCCGGCACGCCCGGTAAAGTGAGGTACGACTGGATGCCGCCGTATGAGGTACCGCTCACATTTGTCGCAAATGCACGAGTGTAGTAGGTCGTATTTGGAGATAATCCGGTCGAGCTCGTGCTGAATGCACCTGTGGAAAAACTGCCGGTCTCGGTTGTAGTGGAAACACTGGATGAAAGTGTTGCGTTTGTACTTGTTGCAAATCCTCGTGAGGTTCCATTATTTCCGCCGGTAGCAGTTATATTTCCATTGAGTGTTGCACTGCCCGTACCGACTGTTGATACTGCGTCTGTTGTGACAGTTGGCGGAGCATCATATGTGACTGTACATGCGCCAGTAGCACCAGACCCGAACCCGCCGGTAGCGCCTGCACCGCCACCACCTGCGCCATAGGTTGCGCCGCTGCCGCCTGCAGCATTGTCTGGCGCACCGCCACCACCACCGCCGCCGTTTGTACTTATCGTACCGTTGCCGGATCCGGTACCGCCCGCACCTCCGGATGTTGCATCACCCTGACCACCCGCTGTCGTACCACCGGTCGCTCCGTTGGCTCCGTTGTTACCGCCACCGTGTGGACCACCTGCGCCACCACCACCACCTCCCCAGTCTGAAGCTGTGCCGCCGTCAACACCATTACCGCCTCTGCCTCCGGCAAATATTGTCGTACCAGTGGAGGATGCAACGGCACCGCCAAGACCATGGGCGCCAAGCACTGCTCTGCCTCCCCAACCTGGCGCCGCAAGAACTGTTGTAGTGGCAAAGGTAGAGGTTGCTCCGTACGCGCCCGATGTAGCACCTCCTGCCCCTATAAAAATTGTGTATTGCGTTCCCGCTGTAACTGCTACGGTAGACGATGCAAATGCGCCGCCTCCGCCGCCTGCGCCGCCTCCGCCGTTGTTACCGATCGTACCTCCGAAGCCTGCGCCGCCGCCGCCCCAACACGCAACGATGGCACTCGTAACACCTGCGGGCGCAGTCCACGATGCAAACCCCGCAGTGGAAAATATGTCCGTCTGACTCGCGCCCGCTTGAGTCGGAAACGAAAATGCCGCACTAAATACAAGTACAGATACGAGCATCACTGCAATACTTTTTTGAAATTTCTGTCTTCCGCTTACGAACAATCGCCGGCATCTAAACCACCGGAGTAGGCCAGTAGCAATTGTGTTGATTCGCTCAAATGTTTTCATCATGGCGCAAATCTCTCCAAAAGAAGATCGAATTGTAGACATTCAATGCGTTGAGATTCAACGGCCGTCCCGACTACACCAAACAACCGATGCGGCTTCATACGCTAATAATATGAGCTGCCTCCGCTTTTTCGTGCCCCTATGTAGACTAGCTGGGGACACTGCTTGCCGGACCATATGTACGGGATTTATTGCTGTCCCAACAAAAAAGACGTCTTAAAAATGAGAAATCACTTTCTACAAGCCTTATCCTGAAAACTTCATACAATTGGAATATTTTGACTACATAGAGTCTGCACGAGTCGTGTCATGGCATGACTGTCAGGCTCGAACGACATGGGCGCTACAAAGCTCTATGATAGTGGACATGTAGTCCGAGATTTGGAATCCGAGATGCCTTATTTGGAGCTACATTTGCAGAATCTCTGATAATTCTGGATAGTAGTGCGTACTGCCCAACACTGACAATACAGCGTCTGGTATGTCAAAAGGGCACAATTCTGGCACTCGCACGAGAATTATCGACGGTCGATTTAAGTTTGAAATCGCCCTCAC
>JBKJSQ010000081.1:0-5271 GCA_046594495.1 Minisyncoccia bacterium
GGAAACAGCTCAAGCTGAGCTACCGAAGCCAACATGCCAAGAGTACAAGAATTCGTATGACGCAATGGTACAAGGACCAATCGCACTGCATGACGGATCGTATATAAAAATCGTACAAGTCCTCGTGGATAACCGCATTTATCTCATCAACGAGCGGACCGAGTATGCGACCGTTGCGATCCTCATGCGTGAGCTTGCTGATGAGTCGATAGAAGACGCTCTTATGTGGTTGAACAGAGCGTATCAGCACCTCGTATCAAGAATTCAGTCTAACAATTGCACGTTCAATCCACCGTTCGTCCACAAACAGATTCAGTTGAAGCTACCTCAGGGTTACGCGTACAAATGCAAAGCTCCGGCTGAACTTCCAAAAAAGCTACCAAAATAGGTCCGAGAAATCTCGGACATCCCAGTTCTTCCTAGAATCTCGGCTCAACGAGTAGCCGAGATTCTTTTTTTTGATGGGGTAGACTGAGCGGTATGGCAAGAAATGCGAATGTAAGGGAGCTTCTCACTCCGACGGAAAATAGACTTTTTGCGAGACTCAACTCCCCTGCAAAGATTCAGGACTATTTGATTTCACTACCATTCAACCACGAACGACAGGTCGAAACATATATGAGTCCGCGGCGAGTAATAGCTTCGGGTACGGCCCACTGCTTTGAAGGCGCGCTTCTTGCCGCGGCGGCACTGATGTATCACGGTCATACACCACTGCTACTCGATCTGCGCACCACCAGGAATGATATGGATCATGTAGTAACACTTTTCAAGTGTGGCAAGCAGTGGGGGGCGATTTCAAAAACGAATCACGCGGTTCTGCGATATCGTGATCCGATTTATGCGTCTGTGCGAGAACTCGCACTCTCCTACTTCCACGAGTATTTTTTGGGGACCGGTAAAAAAACAATGCGTGCGTATTCTGAACCATTCGATGTATCTAAGTACCCGCTTTCAGAGTGGCTTACGGCTTCGGAAGAACTCATTGATCTGGTAAACGCGCTGGATGACTCACCACATTTCGAGATTGTGGCTCCCGATATGGTGAAGCATCTGCGAAAGGCCGACGTGATCGAGATAAAAACCTTTGATTCCGAAGAGTGGAAAAAGTCAGGAATAAAGGGCAAATGATACAGTGAAAGTAGACTGCTTAAACCAGATGACCTGAGCACCCCTCCGATGCCTCCCCCAGGCTGCGTACGGAGGGATTTTTTTAGGCCTACTATCCTGGCAGATACGACATTGGATTCAGATAGCCGGAAAGCGGAACAACGGGCATGATAGCGTTCGAGCATGAGGTTTTTGATTTCGTTACGCTGCCGAGATTCACAATTTGAGTAGCCGACGATACATACACGCCAAAGTGCAGGTGCGGACCGGTTGCGTAACCTGTTTCGCCTGAGTAGCCGATAAGCTGACCAGTCGCAACGGATTGTCCAGTTGATACGCCAATTTGAGAAAGGTGTGCGTACATCGTGCTCAAGCCATTAGCGTGTTTGATCATGACCCATTTACCGAACGAATAGCATCCGCGCACGTTATCAGTGTTACCAGTTCCAACAATCACGCCAGAAAGCGATGCTTTGAGCGGGGTGCCGATGATGGCTGCCAAATCGATTCCGTTGTGACCTCTGCCTGCATACGCGCCTCCGCGCGCAAATGCCGTGTCGCCGAATGTTTGTGTAACTCGGACTTGATCCACGGGCCAGCGGAGCACACCCTTGCCAGCCGGCGTAATTTGGTCGGGATTGATCGTGTATTGCAGTTTTGCCTGTAGGTCTTGGAGCGACGCTGCAAAAGCAGCTTCCTGGGCCTTCTTTTTGGAAATCAGTGTTTGATAGTTGGATTCTTGCGACTTCGTTTCTGTGAGCAGCTCTGCTTGAGCGCGGCGTGTCGCATCGAGTGATCCTTGCTGAGTAACAAGCGTGCGCTTTTGACCGTCAAGTTCCTTTTTCTTGTCTTCCGCCGATACCTTAGTAACGGTCAGTTGTTGCTTTTCAGTTGAGAGAATTTGAATATCTTCTTGTACCGCTTCAGAAAGCACCGCCTGCGCATCGATATCTTGCCACGCGTCTGAGAGGGAGGAAGCGGCAAATACCGAGAGTGCGAGCGGCGCTGTTTCTGCCTGATCAAGGCGACGAATCGATTCCGCGAGACCAGCTTTATTTACATCAATAGAACCTTCACGGGTTTCGATACCTGCGGCAAGTTGTTGAATTTGGAGCTGCGTATTGTTGATCTGTTTTTGCGTCACGCTAATTTGCGCGAGTAACTTTTTGCGCTGTAGGTCGAGCTGACTGATTTTGTTCTGCAATGTGTTCTTTTGTTTTGTGGTGTCGCCCAGCTGTTTCGTAAACTGAGCAATTTCTTTGTTGATCGCTGTAATTTGATCGTTCTGTTCGTCAATTTGTGCCTGAATTTCGCCCGCCGTCTGCGCAAAGGCGGTAAACGGCAAAAGGGCCGCAATAGCGATTATGGCTCCGGCGCGTCGAAATATCATGCGAGCTTTGAGCGCGCGCTCTCTATGCGTCGCAACGTGGCATCACGGCCAATGAGCGATGCAATAATAAACGGATCAGGGGATTTTGCTTTTCCGGAAAGCGAGAAGCGCAGCGGCCACAATACCGAACCGCGTCCCGCTTCCGTTGCGTAGTCCCACATAATATCCTTTAGACGCGCTGGCTCGTTAAAACTTTCTGAAGATGCAGCGTGAAGTGCTTCATATACCCAGTTCAAGTGCCTGAGTGCAGTGTCGGCGCCTTCCCCTTTTTGCGGAATAAGATTCTGATCCGGATTCGGATCTGCAAAGAAATAGCCATACTCTCCTTCCCCTACCTGCTCATTGATATCACCCCACGCACTCACTCGTTCGCGAAGAATTGGGAGCAATCGCTCGCCTATCTCATCATTCCACGAAATGTTTCTCTCCTGAAGAGCAACCTTAAGCGCACCGAGCGCACCGGAGCGGAAGGCGTCATCATCCATTGCTTTTTGGTACTCGCGGTTGTACCAGCGCAGTTTCTCAATATCAAACACTGCACCGCTTACGTGCAAATCTTTCAGATCAAATTCAGTGACCATCTCGTCGATTGTCAGAATTTCTCGGTCTCCTTTTGGCGTCCACCCAAGCATGACGATGTAGTTGATGAGTGCCTCCGGCACAATGCCCTTCTCCCGAAAGCTTCGTACTGCGGTTTCATGTTTTCTCTTCGACATTTTCGACTTGTCGGGCATGAGAATGAGTGGCAAATGCGTGTACGAAGGAATCGTAAAGCCAAGCGCTTTGAGAATCAGAATTTGCCGCGGCGTATTTGAAATATGGTCGTCACCTCGTATTACGTGAGTTACGCCTTCGTCGTAATCGTCGACGACCACGGCAAAGTGGTACAGCGGGTCATTGATTGAACGCGCAATTACAAAATCCTTGAGCTCTGTCGTGTCGAATGAAATAGCACCTCGTACTCCATCTTGGAACGTGATGGTTTCGCCTGAATTCCGCAGGCGCACCACTTCTACAATGCGAGCGGGATCATCTTTGGCCGGTTCTTTTGATACATAGGCCACGTCGCGCGCAATCAGATCCAGAAGACAGGCTTTGTGTCTTTCCAGATTTTCGCTCTGTTTATATGTGTTATCGGCACGAAGGCCGAGCCACTCCAGTTGTTCGTGGATATCCGCTTCATACTCCGGTTTATTGCGGGAAGCATCAGTGTCCTCGATGCGAATTATAAATCTACCTCCATGCTTTTTGGCATACAAATAGCTATACAGCGCTGTTCGAGCGAGTCCGAAATGTAGGTAACCCGTCGGGCTTGGAGCAATGCGTGTAATCACACTCATACGGGTTCATGTTCAAGGGCTGTCTCAAGCAAGATGTGAGCAATTTTCTTTGCCGCTTCGGGACGAGCATATGCTTTTGCCGCCTCAGACATTTCGGAGCGCTGTTCCGGATTGTTCATAAGTCTATCTATCTCGGCGCTCAGTACGTGTTGCGTCAGATTGTGCTGGTCTATTACCACGGCCGCACCTGCGCGAGCATAGGAGAAGGCGTTTTCAGTCTGATCATGCGAGACGTCTTGTGGCAGCGGAATGAGGATCGACGGTATTCCCCACGATGCGATCTCAAAAATGGTTCCGCTCCCTGCACGCGAAACGATCACGGTCGATATGCCTGCTGCCATGCGTATAGCGAGTGTATTCAAAAGCCCGAATGCCCTATATCGCTCCTGATTCGCAGAGTCTTTGAGAATCAGTTGCGCGACTCCGGAAACCTCTTTCACGTTCGCTGTGCCTGCTTGGTGAATGACGTTGTAGCGGGTTACCAGATCTTTCACGGCATCCAAGACGACGTTGTTAATGGCTTGCGCTCCCTGTGAGCCGCCCATAATAAAAACCGCCGGTACGCTTGGATCGAGCTTTAAAAATTCATACCCACCGTCTTTTGCGGGATGCTCTATTGCAGCACGTATGGGATGGCCCACGCGGGCGATTTTGTGTCGCAGATTTTCCGGGAAATGCGTGGCCGCTTCCGGATGTGCGGTACCGATCCACTTTGCAAATTTTGCAGACCACAACGTTACGCGCCCCGGTTCCGCATCAGCGTCATACACGACGACGGGAATGGTTAGGATGCGGGCTGCGTAGAGCGTGGGAAACGCGGCGTAACCGCCGGTCGAAAATATGACATCGGGATATAAGTTATACAAAAGATAAATCGATTTGATGACTCCAAAAAAAGTACTGAAAAATCCAAAGATGTTTAGAATGCTTCCGTAGCGACGAATCTTCCCTGCCGGCGATGGAATATGAATGATGTCGCGCTCCATAAGCGCATTGGCATCAAACGGCGCTGGCCCGAGATAGTAAATTTCCGGTTCGAGGAGAGTCCGCTCCCTGCAGATTTGTTCGATTCCTTCAGATATAG
This sequence comes from Minisyncoccia bacterium, assembly GCA_046594495.1. Classification (GTDB taxonomy): domain Bacteria; phylum Patescibacteriota; class Minisyncoccia; order Phycocordibacterales; family UBA2100; genus UBA10103. The sequence continues at coordinate 4,925 of JBKJSQ010000081.1, forward strand.
CAATCAGCGGGTAAAAATGCCCGCCGGTTCCCCCGCCGACCAAAACAATGCGCATATTAGCGAGATTTTACCACGTTTTGTGCCCTTCTGTGGCCCTCTGTACGCCCCGCATATCGGCTACCTGATAAGCCCGATACTATAAAGCTCCCGTGAAGCAATTCGCGGGTTTTTATTGTAAGACTAAACGAGAGTGCGATGTCGAGAAACTGCCAGTAGTATTCCAGCACTCGCGAGCGATACAAGCATGGCAGAGCCACCTTGCGATATGAACGTGAGCGGTACACCGGTGAGCGGCGCCATGCCCAGCATAGACGAAATATTGATGAAAGCTTCGGCAGAAAGAAACG
>JBKJSQ010000136.1:0-5046 GCA_046594495.1 Minisyncoccia bacterium
ACCCGCGCTAGAGAAATATCTGGTGTACTACAACACCGCACGTATGCATATGGGCATCGACTTCAAAACACCCGCTCAAATGCTCCAAGTGATTCCAAGGTCTTGATTACTTAACGACAACTACTATACAGTGGAATGCAATTGCAATAACGCACTCTATCGATGGAGATATCTATTAGTGACATTCTCACATTCTCAAGAATCTGAGAATGTGTTTCGGATGGAAGGCGGGAGTGACGGGGGAGGGGGCGTAGCGATAAAAAATCAGAGGTGTATCGTGGGCAAATGGATACAGTGGAAACGAGGGATGAGAATGCGGGAAAGGAGATTTGGTTTAAGCGGAGGCGCTTTGGGTGGGGATGCGTCCCGTGCACGTGGCAGGGCTGGCTCATTCTTGTGGCGTATCTTGCAATTGTGCTTGGCCTTGGATCGGCGGTGTCCAGCAATCCAACCGGCAAAGAACTCTCTCTCGGGTTTATTCTCCCCGTATCACTCGCAACGGCCGGCCTGATCCGCATCTCATACGCCTACGGCGAATCTCCCCGTTGGGAGTGGGGGAATGAGAAGTAGATATGAATATTGATCAAAAAGTAATTGAGCGGATCAAATCACTGCAAAAACCGAGCATTACCGGTGTTTCGGGCTTTGGCGGTTCGGGCAAATCCACTTTTGCAAAAGAGTTGGGAGAGCGAATCAATGCGCCGGTAGTGGGCGTAGACTCCTTTCAAAAAAATAGATCTGATGTTTCGTATGAACTGTGGAGCATCATGGATTTTGCACGCTTGGAGCAAGAGGTGCTCATTCCGTTTCAGAACGGATCGAATCCGATTCGGTATGGACATTTCGATTGGGTTACAAACGGCATTGGATCGACGAGAGAGTTCGCCAACACAGGTACGATTTTCGTAGAAGGGGTCGGACTGTTCCGGCCAGAGCTGATGAAATACTTTGCACTCACAATCTGGATCGATTGCGATCTGGAGAAGGCTATCGCGCGGGGGAAGAAACGCGACGGGGAAGTAAACCAGAATCCACAGGACGAACTGTGGGATGGGCTCTGGAAGCAGAACGACATCCAATACCGCGACACGTTTAAACCGGAGGATATCGCCGATACAGTTATCTACAACCGTTTGTAAAGTATAAACATTCTCACATTCTCAAGAATGTGAGAATATACTTATCCATTATTGATCCAGGTTTAGATGTGCTGTTCAAGATCGTCGACAAGTTGCTAAAGCGGGTCAATCTCGGCGAATGATTTTCTGTTGAAGAGCTACTATGCTCCCCGAGTCTCGCACTCGGGGAGCGGTTTTTTTACCTATCAGCGAATACCACTGTCGCAAGAAATATTGATTGTTTGTTTATCGTTATTGGCAAGTCCGATGCTAAAGTCGGTGCATTTCGGGAAAACCGCGCCACTTGCAGCACGGATTATGTATATGCCTGCCGATAGCTCAAGAACGTATGTTCCATTATCGGTACGCGTTTGCGCAGCGATTGCTCCCGTATCCTTACGAAGCGCAAACACTTCGGTGTCATACGGTTGTGGTGCGCATGCCGGGTCTGGTGGCATTCGCTCAACAGGACATGTAGGTGAAAGGGTAACAGTGCCACGAAGCTCCGCATATTTGGTACGTACTTGTTCGATCGAGTTTGACACTATCGGACACTCTGCAAACTGACAGAGCGGTCCGGTACGCGTCACAACAGACCCATCGGGGCACATCTTACCTGCTGTATCGCACTGGCTTGTAGTTGTTGATGTGCCACTCAGAAGCTTGGGCTTCTCAGTAAAAACGGGAGTATTGAAAAGGATCAAATAGAATACCAGCGCTGCGAAGGCGCACGCGAGGAACACGAGCTTATGCTTGTGTGCAATCATATATGGACATTAGACGTAGATATTACAACTATATTACTTGATTTCACCTCACACGTGTCCCGAAACGTCGGATTGAATTATTCGTATCGAGAAATTCTCAGCATTCTGAGCGAGCGTTGAGCGAGGAAATGCCGAAAGCGAGCACGCGTCGGCGCGAGAATCCTAAATTGAATATGATTTGTAAGATACTAATTTTCTGCAAACTGAGTTCGGTAGAGCTCGGCATAGAGGCCGTTTTGGGTGACGAGATTGTCATGCGTCCCGCGTTCGTCGATGCGGCCATTTTGCATGACAAGAATTTGGTCAGCGTTTCTGATGGTCGATAGGCGGTGGGCTATTACGACCGATGTGCGGCCGGCAAGGGCAACCTCGAATGCTTTCTGAATAGCCGCCTCTGATTCCGAGTCGAGGTGTGCGGTAGCTTCGTCGAGAATCACAATTGATGGCGCTTTCAACAGTACGCGGGCAATTGCCAAGCGCTGCTTTTCTCCGCCCGAGAGGCGATATCCGCGCTCACCAAGAACGGTATCGAGCCCTTGCGGGAGCGATTGTACAAGCGGGAGTATCTGCGCCTGTTCTAATGCGGCGTGTATATCAGCGTCGGTTGCATCGGGCTTAGCAAATAAAAGATTTGCGCGCAGTGTGTCGTGGAACATATGCGCTTCCTGCATCACGGTGCCTATCGTATTTCGAAGCGATTCAAATGTGGCACCGCGTACATCGAGTCCGTTTATCAGCACCGAGCCCTCCATCGGATCGTAGAAGCGAGGGATGAGTTGAGTGATTGTGGTTTTGCCTGCACCGGATTGGCCCACGAGCGCAGTCATCGTTCCCGGTTCGGCTACAAAACTTATGTCGTTCAGCACTTGCTTTTCTTTTCGGGTGCTGAGGGCCGCCACTGATTCAAGTGATGCGAGCGATACCTCTGACGCAGTGGGGTAGCGGAAATGCACGCTGCGGAACTCCAGTCGCGCAGGGCCTGCCGGAATGGGCATAGCATTGGGCATTTCTTCGATTGTGGGCTTGAGGTCCAGTACTTCGAACACACGCTCAAACGATACGATTGCGGTCATCACATCAACCTGCACATTCGAGAGCGCAGTGAGTGGGCCATACAGTCGCAGCAAATACGCGGTTATGGCAACGAGTGTTCCGATGTCGAGTGCGCCATGTATCACGAGTACACCGCCCCATCCGTATGCCACCGCAACAGCGAGCGACGCCACGAGCCCGAGCGAAATAAAGAATATACGGGAGTATGTGGATGTTTGGATAGCGATGTCGCGGAGGTTTTTTGCATGCGCGCGAAACTGCTTTGAGTCCGCCGCCGGAGTACCGAACACTTTGGTAAGCATTGCGCCGGACACGTTGAACCGCTCAACCATCATGTTGTTCATCTCCGACGACAAGTCGTAGCGTGTTCGTGTGAGCGCCTGCAGCTTCTTGCCCACATATCGAGCAGGGATTACGAATACCGGTATAAGCACGAGTGCTGCGAGCGTAAGTTGCCACGACAAGAAGAACATCGCGGTTAGCACGAGAATGGTTGTGGCCAGATTACTTACGACGCCGGAGAGGATATCGGTAAAGGCGTTCGACACACCGCTCACGTCTGTATTCAATCGGCTCACAAGCGAGCCGGTGCGTGTGCGCGTAAAGAACGCGAGTGACATCGTTTGGATATGCGAAAACACGCGGGAGCGCATATCGAGCAGCATGTCCTGACCGATACGAGTAGAGATCCAGCGCTGCACAAAGGTGAGCGCTGCATCCACTACGGCAATGCCGGCTGCAGCGAGCGCGAGGAGAACAACGAGTGACGGGTCGTTCGCGAGTACGCCTTTGTTGATGACTTCGCGGTATATCAGCGGGTTAATGGTGCCCACTGCCGCGCCAACTACAATAAGCGCAAGATACGACCCAAGCGTCCATGCGTATGACGCCCCAAAGCCAACTATGCGCGGAATGGTTCCGGGTTTGATGGTATGTTTGAGTTCGCTGGTGTCACGCGCAAAGCCGCGTAATCCGCCGGTTCCATGAGGCATAAAGACTCATACTATCAAAACGCGACTGACGCGAACGTTAAGTGACTGTAGCGGGAAAATAGGTGATAGTTAGCCGATGTGGCTACTCTACGCGTTCGGACACATCCTCTGTTTGGCACTCGTTAACTACGTCGACGAGTACCTCACGGCCAACAACAAAGTTTCGGCCGATGCGAGCATCCACCGAAAGATCGGAGGCCTACTCCTGATTTCCACCCTCATGGGATTTCTCGGTGCTAGTGTTTTGTATCTGTGGCTAGGTGATGTTTCGATCTCGCAAACCGCGCTCCTGCTCGCCATGGGCTCCGCCATTCCGATGGTGATTCTGTTTGCGTCATATTTTTATCTCCTCACGCTGTATCCCGCATATTTGGTGGTGCCGCTGTTCCTCTTGAGTTCTCTGTGGATGCTTTGCATCGAATTTGTGTTTGGCACGATGATCTCGCTCTACGGAGTGTTGGGAATATTTGCACTTATGTTTGGCGCCTACATTCTTGATGCGGGTGAACTCAAATGGAAAATTCCTACAAAGCTACTTTTGGTATCGCTCCCTGCAACCGGGGCATGGGCTATCGCACTCTTTATGGTGCGCATCGCTTCAGAATCTGCGACGCCGGTCGTGATCTCATTCTGGCAGCTTCTCGGCATCGGTTTCGTCGGGGTAGTGCTATTCCTCGGCGTACGCGCGTACAGAGTGGGGTTTTTGTATCGCATCAAAACGCAGGGCGTGAGCTTTCTCGGCGTGAGTTTGTTCAACGAAGGACTATCCCAAGTTTCGTATGTGCTCGTTGTGTTTGCTGTTGCGCTCGCGCCGGTAACCACCTATGTGAGTGCGATCGGTGGTCTCCAAGGATTGGTGCTGCTCGGGCTATTTACCGCATTTCCTCAAAAGGGTGAGCGCACCAAGATTACACGGCTCCATGTGGTTGCGATTGCAGTTGTTGCGCTTGGTGTATTTCTGATCGAGATGTCGTATTGATCTCACGGATACATTCTCACATTCTCAAGAATGTGAGAATGTGTTCCGTCTTTCACAACGACCCAACTGATTGAAATGGTATAAAAGGGAAATGAGAGATTTTCGGGCGAGCGAAAAGTATTGGTATTTCGGATATG
>JBKJSQ010000124.1:0-3262 GCA_046594495.1 Minisyncoccia bacterium
GCGGTACCCGTCGTCGAACGTTATAACGAGGGCATTTTCAGGGAGTGAGTTTTCTTTGAGCTTTTCAAGCGCGTCGTCAAGCGCAAGGATTGTGTAGTGTGACTGCATGTAGTCGAGCTGTTGCTCAAATGCTCCGGGTGTAATGAATTTGCCACGGTAGTTATAGATTCCTGAATCATTCCGAGGAGCGACCCCGTGATACAGTACGATTGTAAGAAAATGCCTATGCCGGTATCGGAAAACAGCGGGAACACCACAGAGATACAGCAGCCGAAAGAGGAGGCGCTTCATTCGCCGCATTATAAGCCATTCTCCGTTCTGACTATAGGTACGGAACTTGCGGTGCTTTCGCCGGCGTCGCCCGTGCGAAAGCGCATTTTCGCCTACGGAAAATATTTTCAATCAATGCACATCGTGCTGATGAGCGGCACGACTGGTCAGGGCGCTGTGAAGGAGGACAACGTGACCGTATACCCTACAAACTCACCAAACAAGTTTCTTCGCTACCGCGATGCGTTGCGCATTGGCAAATCTGTTAAGGGAGTCGACATTGTTTCTTCGCAAGACCCATTCGAGACTGGATTCATTTCGTGGCTCATAGCCCGCCATCACAAGGTGCCGCTGCATGTGCAGGTACACACTGATTTTCTTGCACCACAATATGCGGCGCACTCAATCATCAACAAGGTGCGCGTACTCATTGCAGGGTTTGTGATACATCGCGCAAAGCACGTGCGCGCTGTTTCAGAGGAGGTAGCTGATCGCATCATCGAACGATACGGCTCTAAGATTTCTATTTCGATCTTACCGATATATGTCGATCTTGAGCGATTTCGGAGCGCCAAGATCTCAGCCGACATGAACGATAAAATTTTGAGCTTCCCACGGCGCGTGCTCGTGGTATCGCGCTTTGAGCCGGAGAAAAATGTGTCGCTCGCAATTCGAGCTTTTAAAGAAGCCGCACCGCAGGACGCCTGTCTCATCATTCTGGGCGAGGGGAGTGAATACACCATACTCGAGCGACTCGTAACGAAGTTGGTACTCGATCCGAATGTATTTTTTGAAGGCTATAAAGACCCGGCACCATACTACGCGCTCGCAGATATCGTGCTCGTTCCTTCGGTCTATGAAGGCTATGGACAAGTGATCATCGAAGCGCTCGCAGCGCACAAGCCGGTACTCTCGACAGACGTGGGGATTGCAAAACAAAGTGGTGCGCTTTTGGCAGCACCCGAACAATTTGCCGCCGCACTTAAATACTGGTTTGAGAACGGTCCAAAAACAATGGAGCTTCAGAACTATCCATATGCATCACTCGACGACTACGTGCAAAAATATTGTGCCGATATTGCAAGTGTAAAAAAAGAAAAGAGCACAATATAGTCGCACCATACCGACATGCTCAGAGTTTATAACGTGCTCTGTGCGACCTTCGGCACCGTACCTTTCGTCTATTGCAATATTTTCTCCACCCTCCACCCTCCACCCTCCACCCTCCACTCTCCACCCTCTACTCGCAACGCACCGCGCGTGGAGCGTGTGTCCTCAGACACACGCCATGGCGTAGTTCTGAGGATATTTACGATAGTCCAAAATGGACACGGATCGATTTGTCGTTTTCAATACTCTCAACTACCGCATACAGAACATGCTTTCCGAAGCGCATCTCAGCTTTTACCAGCGTGATGATCTCCTCGCAATCATAGGGGTATACCCACACACTGTTTTGAAGGCGCAGAAAGCCGTATGACTGAACGAGAGTGCGAAACTGATCGCGCTGTGATTTTCGTGTGTGCGGAATATCAAACATTACCAACCGATATCGCCCGTCCCACTTTTTCTTCTTACCCGACCTCATTTCTGACTCGATAAGCTGTCTATGCAACTCACGCCGCCCTTTGTCGGTAATCGATATAAATTTCTTACCGTTTCTCTCCACAAAAGTAACAAAGCCTTTCTGTGACAATCGACCCGCCGCAGTCCGCGCGCGGTACGACAATTTGTACTTGTCGCCGGCTAATTTTGGAAGCAGTTGAAATATATTTGGCGCTATGAGTGCAACGGCCACAGCCCCAGTCACAGCAGCTGCAGAGAGAACCGCGTGCTGTATGTTTCGGCGTGTTCTAGACACTCGCGCATGTTTTTCTGTCGATCCCATATATCCTCAAGTATACGCCATGGCGTAGTTCTGGGGATATTAGTGGGGATGAAAAATGATAAAGAGAAAGGGGGTGAATTAGAACATGAAGGAAGTGATACAGGGAGAGATAAAAGAAAAGACCGCGGCATAGTGGTGCCGCGGTTTTAAGTTGTGTACGTCGAGTGGTAAGCCATGGACACTTTGACCCTCACCAGTTTTTGGTTTGAGGTTCGTACATATCGAGCAAATCAAGTGCGATTCCACGGATTTCGTTGATGATGCGTATGTCTGCGAGATGTCCACCGAACGATCGCAGTCGCTCTTCTGCCTCATTCTGTGTACCGTGGAGGATGGCCTCGGCAACGGTGAAAGATTCCGCCGGGGTAAGCAAACAGGGCAGACCTGCATGCCTGAGCGCAACACGACCCGCGCGATTGCAATGGTAAAAGCTGGTCGAAAACTCAACCACGCCTTCCTTTGCCACAATGCCCTGCTGCTCTAAGTACACGCGAACCGCATCCGCAGCATTTCCTGTTGTTCCGGTAGAGCGCAGCCAGTCGATGCGAGCGGGGTTGCACCCGTAGTCTTCGACGAGCATTTTGCGGATGATAAATCCTTGCCACAACGGCGAAGGAGTTCCATCGATATCGATGACTTCGCCCTTGAATCGCCGCTCGTCTTTTCCCGGAAAGAGCATGCGACTGTGCGTAATACGATGTGCCGCTGCGTAGCCTTCCAAACGAGCCTGTCCGTACATAGGATTCGGAAAGTCTGATCCAAGGTGCTGCTTGGCAGGAATGAAGCCGCTTTTCGTTGCACCCCTGTCGATATCAAATGCAAAACAAACCAGTAGTGGTGGAAATTCAATCACGGGACCCATGGCGACGTGCTCCAGTTGCTCTGAAGACCATACGTACACAAATGACGTGTGTCAACAGTACGCAATGTTTCAATAGCTTGGAATCACCCCACCTGCGAATATGGCGTACATGGCATATACAAAGAATCCAGCACGGCCCCGCGTCAGACGCGAAGCGGTGTACCTCGTGAAGCAGAAAGGATGGTCGACGAGGAAGGTGGCCCGACACTTCGGGTACACGCAGAGTGCGATAGTGAAGTGGT
>JBKJSQ010000164.1:0-3809 GCA_046594495.1 Minisyncoccia bacterium
TTCCTGAATACGGGTGGTGCGTTCATGCATAATAACGGAGCAGTCCTTATGAGCTCGACCGCGACCGGTAAATCCGTTCGTGTTAGTACAAGTAGTTTCTACACACTCGACTTCAACGGTGTGGGTGGCGCGTGGTCGTTTTATGACGCGAGTGCAACAACCTCGAGCAACTTTATAGTGACCAACGGCACTGTAACCGCGCCAACTACCATGCTTACGGTAGGTGGTTCGTTCCAGAATTTTGGAACCTTTACCGCAGGCGTGGGAACGCTCAAGCTGAATTCCAATAGCTCCGATCGGTCAATTCGCACCGGTGGCTCAGCGCTCTACAACGTGACAGTTGATGGCGTTGGTGGTTCGTGGTCGTTTAGTGATGCGAGTGCGACCGTCTCGCGCGACTTCATCATTTTGAACGGATCGACTACGCTGCCCACCGGCACGCTTACCGTAGGCGGTTCGTGGACGACAACCGGAGGCACCTTTACTGCGGGCGCGGGAACGGTCTCGATGAATGCAACAACGACCGGTAAATCGATAGATCCCGGCACATCGAGCTTCCGGAATCTCACGCTCAATAGTAGTGCCGGCGGATGGACAATCGTGCAACATGCAACGACGACTGGAGACCTGTCGATAACGAGCGCAAATACATTCGTTCTCACGCAAAACAAGATTCTTGCGGTGGGCGGCACCTTTACGAACAGTGTGGGTGGATCGGCAACCACGTGGGCAACGACCACGCTCTCGCTCTATTCCGGCACAAGCTATTCCTTAAACACTAAGTCTGCAGGAAATGACGTGTACGGAACGCTGCTTGTGGGTGCGAACACCGATGTACGGATGTGGAATTCCACTGCTGCAACCACGACCGTAAACACCACCGGCTCGCTGTACTCACAGGATAACGCAGCGCTATCGGGCACGGCCGTTGATGGTGATTTGTATATCTGGGGCGAATACGTGCGCTCGAGCGGTAATGATTACTGGAGTTATGCAACCGACTTTGACGGAACCGCACTTGGGGGAAGTTCTCGTCAGGTGAATGTGCGCATTGCAACTTCTTCGTCCGTTACGCTTTCTGGTGGTTCGCTCGCGATACTGGGGTCCTCCGCAACGACAACGATCGCGGTGCAAGGCTCAGGCAGATACGCGTTCACGGTATCTGGTGGAACATTAAACGCATCGCGCTATCAAATCCGAAATACCGATCCAAGCGGTCTTAATCTGACCGGGTCGCCCACGATCACTTCGCTCGATTACGGTGATATGGAACTTGGGGTTACAGGGGGTTCAATGATTACACTCGCTGGCTCGGTGATAGATGCAAACGCGAGTAAGCAAATTAATTACATATCGTTTGCGACGTCGTCCGGCATCTCCAGCGGATTCAACGTGGTTCGAACAGGCTCACCTATAAGTGCGTGGACCTTTGCAAATCACAACGGAAATTATGACGGAGAAAGTTACGACAGCGACGGAGGCGATTCGTGCGGCAATGTTCGATGGAGTGACAGTACGTGCTTGTTCGTGAGCCAAGGCCACTACCGCTGGCGAAAGGACGACGGCGGTATCGGCGCGCCTAATTCTGATTGGTACAACGCATCGTGGTCGAAGCGCAAAAAGATTGCGGTTGCAAATCCGACAGGAAGTACGATGACAAATCAGGCCGTTAAGATTTTGGTTCCGTATGATGCAGATATGCAGACCGACTTCGAAGACCTCCGCTTTACCGACTCGAGCGGTACGACCACGATTCCGTACTGGATCGAATCGTCGAGCGCATCAGCTACCTCAACGGTCTGGGTCAAGCTGTCGTCGATTCCCGCAAACAGTTCGGCAAACGTCTACGTGTACTACGGAAATGCCGGAGTTTCCGACGGTGGCAACGGTACGACCACGTTCAAAACGTTTGACGATTTCGAAGATGACAATTTGACTGAATACACAAATACCGCGCTCTTCGATACGGATACGACGTTTAATCATAATTACGTCTATGGCCTTGACGCTGGTACAAATTTTGCTCAGCGAACGACGAGTGGTGGTATGTATCGAACGGGTAGTTTGACTGGACAGGGTGACACGATCCGATTCTATCAATATGTGGACGCAGTGGCAGAGGACGAACCGTGCACGCTCTTTGGTGTGCAGAGCCTCACCCAAAATTACGCGGTGTGTCTCGACCAATACCCGTCAGAAAAAGTTGCGCTGCGTGAAGACGTGCTCTCGAATGATGCGACGGGCTCGGGCACACTCATCGCTTCGACGAGCGTTGTGTTTGCAACCGGTTGGTATGAAGTACAGGTTGATTGGCTCTCCGGCGGTACGATTAATGTAACTGTGTACGACAGTACCGGCGCAGTTTTTGCGACTGTAAGCGGCTCAGATTCGACGTATTCTTCAGGAGGAATCGGATTCTCGTTCTGGTATCAGAACGGCGGATGGGATTATTTCTCAGTGCGCCCGTATGTAAGCGCGGCTCCAACATATGTGTTTGGAGAAGAGCAGGTGAGCGGGGGCGCATCGTGGCATGCGGCCGAAGACACGGCGCTCGCCGGACTCGTGACCGGCCAAAATGTTCGACTTCGATTCACGGTGCAAAACTCAGGCGCGCCACTCACCACAGAATATTTCCGATTACAGTATGCGACAAAAGGAGCGGCACTGAATTGTGAATCAGTTCCGTATGTTAATTACAGCGATGTACCAACGACGAGTGGCGGATGTGGCGGCGCTGCTGCGTGTATGGCAACGTCGTCGCAGTTCACAGACCAGACTGCGATCTCTGACCTGTTGTCACGACCGGCTTCAATGAGCTTTGCGCAGGGCAAAATTATGGAGGATCCATCGAAGCAGACAAATGTTCTCGGCCTTGCAACCAATGCGGCCACTGAAGTGGAATACAATTTCAAACTCACTGATAATGCGATCGCCCCATCGTACTGCTTTAGAACATCCAGAGGCGATTCGAATCCGTCGAATCCAGCGTCTTCGCTCGACAATTACGATCGCGTTGCAGAAGTAACGGCAGCGCATGTGCCCTTTATCACGAACTTCTCTTTGAATCAGGCCACGAATATCGCGCTCACTGAGGGTACGACGACGATAGTATCGGCAACGGGAACAGTCACCGACTTGAATGGATTTGCTGATATCGTACTCGCAACGTCGACGATCTACCGATCAGGAGTCACGTCGGTTTGTTCGTCCAATGTGAATAACTGTTACGTACCATCGTGCACGTTCTCGAATTGTTCGGGTAATTCGTGCACCGTTACGTGCTCGGCAGAGGTGCAGTATCTGGCAGATCCGACAGATCCGGGCAGTCTGAATAGTGCTGAAAATTGGCTTGCGGAAGTGCGTGTTCAAGATGCTGCAGGTCTTCGCGACACCGATATGGCTTCTGGAGTCGAACTCCTCACCATGTACGGATTCACGATCTCGACGCCAACGATTAACTTCGGAGCACTGAATCTGGGCGACAATACCGGGGCTACAACAACGCTCACAACTGTCGTAAACACCGGTAACGCTGCAATCGACATTCAGCTACTCGGCACTGATCTTCAGGGTCCGGGGGGTCCTGCAGGTGCGATCCCTGTGGGCCAGCAAAAGGTTGCAACAAGCACCTTCACGTACGCATCGTGTTCCGTTTGTCAGGCGCTCACCGGATCCGCAAGTACGTTCGAAGTCGACTTGCCGAAACCGACCGCGACGTCATCTTCGATTTCTGACGACCTGTTTTGGGGCATTAGTGTTCCTATTAATACCGCGGCTACCACGCTCACCGGCACCAATACGTTCATGGC
>JBKJSQ010000096.1:0-9000 GCA_046594495.1 Minisyncoccia bacterium
CCGCACATCGTTTTCGTCGCTCATGCTGCAACTCCTCTGTGACTGTGCACTGTATACGCGCTCACAGGGGTGCGGTCAATGCGGGCTTGAAAGGTGTTGCAATCAGGTATAGGGTAGCGGAATGATAGAGCGAGGCGGACCCGATATATTTAAAAACCTCCCGGTCTTTCCGGATTCGACCCCTGCCATGATCCACCGCCCGAGCCGCCGTTTGCTCGTAGAAGCGTATATTGAACGCCTCGCGGCCCCGATTTGGCGTATGCTACGGGTCTATGGGTTCTAAGCGGGTTGCCAGAGGGAAAACCACAGGAGTATATTTGCTCACGTCAAAAATCGTCGTGTTTCCCGGTATGGCGGCATGGCGATTTTTACATATACACAAGCAGGTATCCGACGACATAAAGCAGAAACATGCGCCCAAGAAGTCCGTGGGATTCGGTTCAATTCGAGTGCAAGTGCGTGTGGGGAAGACCACATGGAACACCTCTATCTTTCCCGACAAAAGGTCCGGCACGTATCTGTTGCCAACAAAAGCATCAGTGCGAAAAGCCGAGGGCATGCTCGACGACGAGCCGGTCAGCTTTACGTTGCGTATTGCCTGATAGAATTACGGAATGACCAAGGGTGGGTATGTTGTACTCGTGTTTCTGCTTATGTGCACCGGCTTCGGACTGTATTATTTTATGGCGTCGTCTCCACTTGGACGCGGCGCGAGCGATGCAAAGCTTATGCAGGCTCTTGATAATCAAAAGACCCAGGCGGCGCTCCGAGCCACAACAAGTCGCGATGTAGTTACAGAGGAAGATTTATAATGAATCGTATGAACGAACAAAGGGGGTACATTGGGCTCGTGATGCTGGTACTCGGTGCGGGACTCGGGTTGTGGCTTCTTATGTATGCATCACCTTTGCGAAACGCACCGGGCGCACAAAAGTCGGTCGGAGAAACAGGAATCAGCGGTGCGTACGAAATTCAAGGAATGGCCGATCATCGTAATGGCGAAATAGAGGCCGCGATGCAGCAATAGCTATGACCAAAAATTATAGAAGTCGAATCACGCTCACGGTGCTCGCGCTCATCGCCACTCCGGTATTTGTGTTTGCACAAAATGGTGGAGCGGCCGACGGCTCGGTTGCACCCGAGCCGAGACCTGCTGACAGTACGAATGGGCAAGCTGTAAATCCTGTTCCCGCTCCGGTAGATGCAACCGGTAGTGCGCAACAACTTTCTCCAACTCCCGCACCAACTGATCCGGTACAACCGGCGGCTTCGACCACTCCGGCACCTGTCGGTAGTTCAACTCCAACAGCTGCGACGATTCCTACAACGCCGGCACATGCCGGTACGCCGTTAGGTGGTGGCGGTCAGCCCGTACCGGTGACGACTCAAGCACCTGAAGCAGCATCGGTCAGTCTCGCTGATGCGAACATGGAAACGCTACCTGCCGAGTCTGGTACTAATCCGTGGCTGTGGCCGATACTTGGGTTTTTGACTCTCATTCCTTTTGGTTTCCTCATCGCAGGATGGATGAAAAAGAAACCGACTCAGCCCGATGACGACAGTGGCAATCGCTGTTTTGATATTAAGCAGATGATGGAAGAAAAGCTCAAAGAGCTTGTCGATGTGCAGGCATTGGTAAAAGAGAACGCAATTGAAAAAGGGAAAGACGTTGTGCGTGATGCGGTGACAGGCTCCACGACCGGCGATCTACTCGTACGGGCACAAAAACTGGAGGAGCAGTATAAAAAGATCAAGGCGCTCTACGAGGAATGCCAAATTGATATCGACAATTATGCGTACAAAGCGGTCCTCATCGAAAACAGTTTGCTCGACAAAGAAATTCTGCGACACGTACGCGTGCTCAGTTCAAAATCCGTTGCTGATCGCGTGGTCCATGAAATCCGATTAAGTAAATCGCAGATCGAAGACATTCAGAAGCACATCGTGAATATGAAATGGTTTTTCCATGTGTGGAGTCCTGGTAAAGACGACGTGATGGTGGTATTTAAAGACAAAATATTTAACATCAAGCGCTCCGAAGAGGCTAGATGGCAACCCGCAATTCTATACGGTATGGAGCAGGGAATTCCACGCGAAGAATTATCGTTCCACATCGAATAAACTTCACGTAGATGAAGTACGGTACGCTTGGACTATGAGTCGAAATGGAATGTCAGTGAAGATGATCGCCACAAGGCTCAGCGCGATGACGCTCCTTGTTGCAATGATTGTTCCGTTGGTTGCAGTGGCTCAAACGAGCGGAAGCGATTCAGATTGGATGAACTATTGGAGACGCGGATCGGAGTATAGCTCTCAAATTCAGGCGCTCGGTGATGTAGCCGTCTCCAGCATTCCCATTCCGGTGCTACTCGGAGTGGAAGTAAATCAGCTCACAAAGAACTTTGGTGATTTGCGTGGGGGCGGCACTCGCACGCACGAAGGCCTCGATATTATGGCGCCGGCAGGTACCCCGGTGGTTTCTCCCACGGATGCTGTCGTTATAAATGCCGGCAATGGTCCTGATTCAGGGTACTTTGTGCGCACGGCGAATCCTGGTGGCGAGGAATTTGTATACATGCATTTACAAGAGATCGCGAGAGGTATTCAAAACGGCGTCGTAGTTACTCGCGGCGATGTGCTTGGCTATGTGGGGAACTCCGGCAATGCCTCGGGTGGTGCGCCTCACCTGCATTTCGAGCTCCGCAACAGCGGGGCAACCGATCCATATCCGCGTCTCACGCAGGCGTTTTCGATTCAGGAGCGCATGGCCGGAGTTCAACAGGCGCTCGAACGTGTTGCAGATCCGACCACGCTTGCAAGCATGCTCGCACTCAACTTTAAATCCACGTTCACTACCGCACGGTCGCAAGGTATAGCGGTGGCGCAATCCATTCTGAGCGCGCTCGGAAGTGCGGTCGGCGTGGGTATAACCACTGCAGAGGCGTCCTCACCCTCGACCTACACTCGTACGTCTCAAAGCAACACAGGTGTTGCAGCAGGTGCATACGTGCGAGATCTGGAAATAGGTATGCGGGGCGAAGACGTGCGTACACTTCAAAAATATTTAAATAGAAATGGATACCTTGTATCAGTTGGTGGCGATGGATCACCCGGCTACGAAACGATGTATTTTGGCGCTCTGACTCAGAAGGCACTCATTACATTCCAGCAGGCAAAAGGGATATCGCCGGCCGTCGGCTACTTTGGCCCGAAAACTCGCGCCTACGTGCTGTCGCATTAATCTCATCAGAACAAAAACAGCCGCACGATGTACATGCGGCTAGTTGTTTGGGGCTACGCCATTGAATGTGCGTCATTTTCAATACATGACTGGGGCGGCGCTGTGCAGAGGACTCGTGCAGCTTCGATTATGGCCACGACTTTCATTTCCGTTTCATTGGTCGTCCAGCTTTCAATTTCACGAAGTTTCGATTCGTAGTCGCACGGTGTCGCGTCGAACGCATCCAGCAACTGACGAATGCGTTTGAGCATTTTGTCCTGCGTCATTTGTACGCTGATCGGAATAATCGGAACAGCCAAATTGTTTCGCGTTGTGTGATACGGACATTGCTCGGGCCGAAAACCGGTTTTCAGTTGAAACGGTATCCGCTTCGGTGTCGCGGCGGAGACTCGCCTATGGTGATAGACGAATCCATCGATTCCTCGCACATCGAGCAGTGGCGACGCTTGTTCCACTCGTAGGAATCCACGAACGTATGGGCGGGGGACGAGATTCACGAAAAAGAAAAATCGGCTTTCAGCGAGTAGTCCTCTTGCTTCCTGTTCAGCCGTCGCAGGAGTAACGTACATGGCAAGCCTCCATTGGTGGCGTATGCACTGCTATCTGTGTACGCCTCATCATACAAAGCGTCAACTGGGTATCTGTGCACAAGGATTTGCTACACTGCCGGCGATGTCTAATTTTCTTGGAGACCCGAATGCCACCGCCCGACGCTCGATGATAGTGTCGCACGCCGAAGTGTTGATGCGGGAACAGCAGGGTCTGCAGAAAAATATGAATTATCGTACCGACGGGCGGCCATCGGTGTTCCTCATTTCCGATAAAGGGGACGAGCATACCGACGAATGGCACGCGGGCGAGCAGCTGTTTGTGGTAGAAGGCCACGATGCAACGACCAAGGGAGCAAAGAAAAAAGAAGAAGATCAAGAGCTCGCGCATGAAAGTGGAAAGCTCTCCGACAACGGCAAGTTTTATCGTGAGGCGCAGTTGTATCGCGACGGCGCGAGGCGTGAGGCGATGCACATTCAGGTGTATGAGCGATTAGACTCCGGTGTGTGGTACGACAAAGGAATCTTTAGCTTGGTAGACGCGCAGCGTCACATGAAAGACAAGCGGCGGATTTTTATGTTTGTACTTTCGCCGTCGTTTGGAGGCGCAGACGACGCATATAATCTGGAGCGTATGATTCCTGCGGCTATAAAGCAATTGGTATGGGAGCGAGATCAGGGGCGCTGTGCTATTTGTCGGGCTGATAGTGGTTTGTTTTTTACTTTAATGCAGCGAGAGAATGACGGCGGGTCATACAGCGATTCTGAAAACGTGACGCTCACGTGCAATGTGCATACCATCGGGGCGAAAGGTGGGTTTTTATAGCCAATTCACAGGACACGTTTTGTATGACTCAGATGCATATATACTGCTTCGTATGAAGAATCGTGGATTTACGATAATAGAACTTTTGGTGGTAATTGCGATCATCGGCATTTTGTCATCCGTCATATTTATGGGACTCGGTGGCAGTCGCCTCAAGGCCAAAGACACAGCCATGAAGCAAGAAATGGATCAAATACGCAATCGCGTCGAAATACTCTATGAGCTCAGTAATAATTACGGAAATGCTGGAGCTGAGTTCAACTGTATTGGTGGTGGCGGAAATACGCGTTTTACAACCGATGCGGAACTGGTGAATCTCATACTCCAAATTAGTAAATATAACGGTGGTGTGTCGCCGCGCTGCGCAACCGGCAACGGAATTGCGTCGGGCGCGTATAGTTGGGCCATTAAGTCAGCGTTACAAAACGCTACTGCAGGGATGGAGTGGTGTATGGACAGCACGGGGTATCGGGGCGAAGTGGCTGCCGCATCCGGAATTGGAGGCGGAGTAGCTGCGGCGTTATGTGTGCAGAGCTAGCTATGGCCAACGACGATCAAGAGATAACATTTGTGCCGGAGCCTGAACCCGTGGCTCCACAAACTGAAAGCGCGATGCTGTCGTCCGACGTGGAAAAGCTGGAGGAGATTCAGACGGATCTTGTGGAGCTCAAGAGCCTTGCCGGCTCATCGACCGCGTGGTTTTATCGCGGCATATTGCAGGGCGCCGGGGCCATTGTGGGATCTATCCTCATGCTGATTTTCTTGGGGTGGGTGCTTTCGTTCCTCGGCTTTTTCCCCGGATTCAGCGAGATTGCAGACTATATCCGTGGATACGCAGACAGGGTTACGAGATAAAGACAGTGTTGTATACTAGCCCGCATGCTTCGAGCAACCGCATTACCTATTGTCGTTATTATCGTCGTAGCTTTAATATGGTTTTTCTTCGGTGACTGGACGTCTACTCAGGCAACCGACACCGAGGCAAAGAATCAGGCAGCGGCCGCGATCGATGCGCTATACAGCACATCGTCAGACCCGCTTACATCGGATAACTTCACCCTGCAGGGGGAGGTCTCAGGTGCCGTACCAGTTACCGGCGGACAAACTGTTACTAATAATTCTAATCGCAAGTTTATGAACGCAACACTGCATACCAGCAAAGGTGACGTCAAAATCGAATTTGAAGCAGCTGCACCAAAGACCGTGGAGAACTTTACGAAACTCGCAGGGCAAGGGTTCTACGACGGTACAAAATTCCACCGCGTCATTTCAGGTTTTATGATTCAAGGAGGCGATCCGCTCTCGAAGGATGACTCAAAGGAGGCGGTATGGGGAACCGGCGGCCCGGGGTATTCATTTGCGGATGAGATTCATGCAGAAAACAACAATGCTGCAGGCACCGTAGCAATGGCCAATTCGGGACCAAATACCAACGGCAGCCAATTCTTCATCAATGTTGCAGATAATAATTTTCTCGATTCAAAACACACGGTCTTTGCACGCGTCGTGGGCGGCATGGACGTGGTGCAGGCAATCGTGAGCTCGCGCACCGACGGAAACGACCGACCAACAGAGCCGATCTCAATCACGGGCGTTACACTTGGTCAGTAAAAAGTAAAAAAAGGAAACGCAATTACTTTTTTAGAAAAACACGCGACATGGGTCGCGTGTTTTTTGTTTATTCGCAAAGCGCAGGTGAAGTTCATTCAAAAAATATAAAAACTTCTGGTAGGATGCACGCATGCGCGAGCGAATGAACATTGACTACACAGTAAAACGTTCGCAACGAGCACGCACGATGCGACTCGCAATCTATCCCGACGGTAATGTGGTTGTAACTGCGCCGCGTTTTTTTGGATTGCAGGCGATCGAAGACTTTGTGATGAAGCATTCAAATTGGGTTCGCACCAAAGTAGAAGAAACGCGCGGCCGCACGATTCTACGCATTCGACGAGCTGATATTCAGGGGCTTAAAAAGCAGGCCCTCCTATTTGCTCAGGCTCGAGCAGAGCATTACGCTGCGTACTATGGCGTGGCGTATAAGAAAATTTCCATACGTGCACAGAAAAGCCGCTGGGGCAGTTGCTCAGAGAAGGGAAACTTGTCGTTTAACTACAAAATTACAATCCTCGAACCCCGTTTGGCAGATTACATTGTGGTACATGAGATCTGTCACCTCAAACAGTTTGACCACTCAAAGGCGTTTTGGACACTTGTAGCACAACAGTTTCCAGACCACCACGAATTGCGCGAAAAACTCCGCAATACTGCCACAATATTCTCATAATTTTGCACTTCGAGTGCAGGAGTATTTCGAGCCGCATATTTTTCTGCTGAAAAATTGCTCTGTCTCGCCCCGTCGGGCTTGCGAACGCTCGAAATACTCCTGCACCTCTGCGTTTGGCTGCTCGGATTCGAAATACGTCGGGCTTGCGAACGCTCCAATAGAGCACCCGTTACTCCTCTAAGCTGCTAGGAACGCCAAATCTTACGAGCGATGTTCCAGCCGTATTTGGCGATTACGAGAAGGATGAGTGCATACAGCGACCACTGCAGCACGATGAAGAAGAGCGCGAGGAGATTTACAGTCATTCCCTGAACCGCTTCGTTTATTACTCGTACAACATCACGCAGAGCCTGCTTCCACGATTCACCGAGGTAGGCGGTGTCGATGTATTTGTTTTCACTCACATCAACACGGAAGTACGTGTATTCGAGGTGATCAAGCTGATCTGCTTTTGCGCGTGAGAGGCGATCGAGCTGTTCGTTTACATTGAGTCGTTCCTGTGTGAGCTGTTGAATGATTTGAATGCGGCTTTGGATTATTTGAGCGAGCGATGCGGCGTCGCGAGTTTGCGTAGCGAGGCGCGTTACTTCGCCATATGCAGCTGTGGCGCTCGAGAGGGTGCTATCGATCTCCGTAAGCTTCTTCTTGAGAATCTCTTCTTCGCTCGTAAAGTCATCGAGTTGTCGCTTGATGGTGTAGGTGTTTTCGTTGAGATATTTCGGATCGAGGGCTTTGAGCCACGTAAGCACTTCGGGAACCGACGCCTGCGCCACTTTAAAAGAGAAGCTGCATCCCTGATCATACGCGTTCGAACTCTCGAATATCACGTACGTCTTTGCTTTTAGTTCTGTAAATGCGTTACACGTTTCTTGTCGATTGCGCGTTTCGATGGTTGCGCTGTACTCGGTTACTTCAAACTCCTCGGCGTTCGCTCCCGTTGTGCCTCCGTATGACGGAGA
Source organism: Minisyncoccia bacterium (assembly GCA_046594495.1). GTDB lineage: Bacteria > Patescibacteriota > Minisyncoccia > Phycocordibacterales > UBA2100 > UBA10103. The sequence goes on from JBKJSQ010000096.1 coordinate 7,862, forward strand.
GGGTGGCATGCTCGGGTTTGTGCTTTTTATCGACATCACATTTCGGTATGAGAGTGACGCGCCCTCGTCGTAGTCCATCGATGGTGCCATTGGTTTGGCGCTCGCGTATCCGTATCCGCCATTCGCGTTATCGGAAGAGTACGAAATACCCATTTCGCTCGGGTATGAAGCATCAGAGCCTCCACCCATTCCGTTTGTTTGCACACCTGCCATACCGGGTGCAAACGAGAGCGGAAGATTTGGGGCAAAGAGCTGTGCAGCGAGCGCGAGTAATACGAGCGCGGCCGCAAGCACTGCGGCAAGCTTCGCGATATTCATAGGGGTGGGATTAAACTGTTTGAAAAAGTGCATGAATTTGGATATTGCTAAGTAATAACGCCGGATATGAAAAGTATGACATGCGCATAGGGTAGTGCCTGCTAGACTGTGCATATATGGCACAGTGGTTCGGAGCACTTAAAATCACGCTTAAAACAGCGGCCCTCGCGGGAATTGCGCTTGTGCTCGCGCAGGCTGCGATGCTGTTTCTGTTCGGACAGCCAACAATCTGCGAATGCGGGACGATAAAGCTGTGGGAGGGAACGGTGCTGAGTAGTGGAAACTCTCAGCACCTATCTGACTGGTATACCTTTTCGCACATCGTACATGGATTTATCTTTTACGGATTGCTCGCATGGCTCGTGCCGGGAATTCCGGTGCGTGTTCGGCTTTTGATCGCGCTCGGAGTGGAAGTGGCGTGGGAGGTACTCGAGAATACACCGATGGTCATACAGCACTATCGCGAGCAAGCGCTTGCGCAGGGCTATACAGGCGACAGCATTCTGAACTCGGTAATGGATACGCTTTGGATGGTCGCAGGATTCGTGTTCGCCCGGAAATATTCGTGGTGGACGACTGTCGGAGTTGCTGTAGTGTTCGAGGTGTTCGTATTGTATATGATTCGCGACAACCTCACACTTAATGTTATAAATCTCATTTACCCCGTGCAGTCGATCGCCGAGTGGCAATCTTCCGGCGGAATTATCTAAATTTTTATACCATCCGGTAAAAATCGTTCGATGATGATGAGATGTCGTGTGCGACGCGGGGCTTCGTATGTATCGCCGGGTAACGAATACATGCTTGCTCTAAATAAATAC
>JBKJSQ010000086.1:0-13791 GCA_046594495.1 Minisyncoccia bacterium
GCCATCTGTTTGTAGGAGCGCGGTTACAAGGCCACTCGCGATGCGTGCCACAGATTTACCGGAAAGTGCAACTACAGATGCCCCGAGCACTGGTTTATTGCTCGCAAACGATACGGGTCGCCACACGATCGGTTTTTGTGCCGCTGCTTCGGTGGTGGTGCTGGTATTAAGATAGGCAATGCCATGTTCGGCGTCGCGTCGTGATACAAACGCACGCACGCGATTAGTGTCTAACGAGATGAGGGCTTCCGGACGCTCTCCGAGCGATGAGCTATCCATGGCGACCGTGCCACCTGCATCAATCACAATTCCGATACCAAGAAACAGCGGCTCATCTGATGAAGTATAGATACGTACGATAGAGGGGCTCACTGCCTCTACCGCCTTGGCGATCTGCTCTGATTCCGAAACGATGATGGTTTTTTCTTTAGTGATTACAGTCGCAGCTGCTGCTGCTGCAGGCTTCCCCGCCGGCGCAGCGGTTACTGTCTCAACGGTTTTTTCGATTACGCGACTCACCGTAGCAGCAACAATAGGTGGCGCCTGATCCATAAGTGAAACGGTTACGATGCCTGTTGCAATCGAAGTGACGAAACTCACCATCAACGTAAGGAGAACAATCTGTGATTTGTTGAGATGTTCCATGTCCATGCGGGCATGGTATCACGCACTGTGCCTGTAAAAATAAAACGACCGGCTCAAAACTTGAACCGATCGCCTAGGTAAGTAGGTCCGTCATTAGCGACGGAGTAACCCGAGGAACAATGCACCTACCGCGTATAGTCCGCGCAAGGTTAACCACGCGGCTTCCATCGGAATGCGCCACAGCGCCCACGAAGCCACTCGCGCACCGCCGTTTCCGCCTCCAATCAAGAAGCCGAAACCCGTTGCCATAATTGAGAGAGCGAGGTAGACGGTAAGGCCTTGAATAAGCATCTCGAGCATGTAGCCCTCCTTGTTTGAAGATGACGAACCGTTGTGAGTCTAAATATATTATACCTTATTAATGTGTTTCGTCAAGCTTTGCGTAAGCGCGAGAACACTCCCTGCGTCGGTGTCGCATCCAAGCGAAAATCTGAGGGTATTTTGCGCGCGCCACGGTTCGCCCCCGAGCGCCTCAACCACGTGTGAGCGGCTTTCCTCGCCTTCACGGCACGCGCTTTTAGTAGAAACAGCAATCCCTGCTTGATCGAGCGAGAGCGTGACGTACTCGCTACTAATTTTCGGAATCGAAATATTGAGCATGTGTGGAAGTGCGCGCTTGATGTCGCCGTTTATCAGGAGTCCTGCAATGTTCACAGTGAGTTCGTGCGCGAGCTCATCGCGAATTTTTTTCACTCTCCTGCCTTCTTCCTCCCGTATTAACGCAACTGTTTCAAATGCTGTAGCAAACCCGAGTGCGAGTGCGACATTTTCTGTTCCGGGACGGTACCCGCGCTCCTGCGGACCACCTTGCAGCGTGCGAACGAGCTCTGCACGATTACTGACAAACAATGCGCCAACACCGTGTGGGCCATACAATTTATTACTCCCGATTGCACAAAGGTCCACACCAAGCGTGTTGAGACTCGTCGCAAGATAAAGCGGAGCTTGCCCTGCGTCGGTATGTATTACAATCGTCGTGCCATGCTCTTTTTCAAACGCATGAATTGCGCGAGAAATATCTGAGAGCGGCTGAATAGTGCCTATCTCGTTGTTTGCCCAACCAATTGAAACAAGAACTGTCTGCGGAGTGAGTGCGGCGAGCACAGCTTCCGGTGAAAAGATCCCTCGCGTATCTGGATCAATGTGCGAAACAGTTCCTCCGAGCCGTTCGATCTCGGCAAAACAATCGAGCACCGATGTGTGTTCAATGGAGCTCACAATCCAATGCGTTCCTTCGAGGGAACGCTTTGCTCGCTCATGGGCTCGAGCGGTTCCAAGGATTGCTATGTTGTTGGCCTCCGTGAGCCCTCCTGTAAAAATGATTTCTCGGGCTTTTACTCCTAGGAGCGCCGCGATACGCTCTCGCGCGTTATCAAGCGCACGCTTCGCCTGTACCCCCTCGGCGTGAATAGCGCCCGGATTTCCAATATACTTCGCAGCGTCTTGGACAGCCGCCTCGGCTTCGGGCATGACCGGAGGCGCGCTCGCATAATCGAGATAGATGCGACGCGTGGCGGCCCGTGCGAATAGGTCAAACATTGAGCCATTGTACGGAGATGCCGCGCTTTTACAATCTCTCAAATTTGTCATATAATCCTGCGCATCGTGTTTGTTCGAGCCGCGGGGCTCGCAAATTCCATGATTTTCAAAAAACTCACAACGTATGAAAAAAGAAACCTCACACTCAGAAGTGCGTCCGCCCGTAGTGGTCGTCATGGGCCACGTTGATCACGGTAAATCAACGCTCTTAGACTTTATTCGCAAAGCGAATGTGGTAGCCGGTGAAGCCGGAGGTATTACGCAACACGTCGCCGCCTACGAAGTCGAACACAAGAATAAGCGCATCACCTTTATCGACACACCCGGACACGCAGCGTTTTCTGCAATACGTGCACGAGGAGCTAATGTTGCCGATATCGCAATTCTCGTCGTTGCAGCAGACGACGGCGTAAAAGCGCAGACGCTTGAGGCGCTTGAGCAAATTCGCGAATCCGGAATCCCCTTTATCGTAGCAATAAACAAAATCGACAAACCAAACGCGGATATGAACCGCACACAGGGATCCCTATTAGAAAAGGGCGTCTTTCTCGAGAAGCTCGGCGGCGATGTGCCGTGGGCAGCTATTTCTGCAAAAGTTGGAACCGGTGTCGATGAACTGCTCGATCTCATTCTCATCGTTTCTGAATTTCAAGACTACAAAGCCGATACCACGATTCCCGCTTCGGGCTACGTGATTGAAGCGCATCGCGACCAAAAGCGCGGCATCGCAGCAACACTCATCATTACCGAGGGCACACTCGAGAGTGGCATGGCTGTCGTAGCAGGTGGCGCAATTGCTCCGGTGCGCATTATGGAGAACCACTTGGGCAAACAAATTAAATCTGCCACATTCTCCACTCCTATCGCGCTCGTGGGATTCGATGAGCTACCGTCAGTTGGTGAACAATTCAAAACTTACAAAAACAAAAAGGAGGCCGAGGCGGCCCGCCAAGTTACGCTCACCGAGACACCAAAGGCCCCGGCTGTGGTGCGCGAAGAAGGGGGCGAGAAATACTACATGTCGGTCATTGTGCGCGCTGATGCTGCGGGTTCACTCGAGGCCCTCCTTTCCGAAATTGCTCGACTCGGCGACGAACACACCAAAATCACCATCGTGCAGAGCGGTATAGGCAATATTTCTGAAAGCGACATGAAAACCGCCCTCGCGGGCACGCAAACCGCAGTCGTCATTGGATTCAATGTGGGTATCGACGGTATTGCAGAAACCATCGGTAATCAACAGAAGGTTCGCGTGGAGAAGTTCAATATCATCTACAAGCTCACTGAATTTTTGGAGGAGCTCTTGCAGACCACGCGTCCAAAGCGAACCATAGAAGAAATTGTTGGTAAGGCACGCGTGCTTCGCGTGTTTTCCACTCGTAAAGCAGAGCATGTGGTGGGCGGCACCGTATTCGAAGGATTTTTGGAAAAGAAGGGAGACATCCGTGTAATTCGCCGCAATGTAACAACGATCGGCGAGGGCAAGCTCATCAACATGCAGTCCAATAAAATAAATGTGGATCGAGTAGAAAAAGGAACTGAATTCGGTACACAAATCGAAGCGCCTTTTGAAATTGCTGAAGGAGACATCTTGATGTGCTTCCGCCGCACAACTATCTAAACGTATGACATCGAAACGACAGATCCAAATAGCTGAAACGCTCGCCCACTTGGCTGCAGATTATTTTGCGCGTGAGTCGAACCGTCTGGCTCTCATGACTGTTACTCGCGCTGATGTCTCGCCCGATCTCAAGAATGTTGTTATCTATTTCTCTGTTCTTCCAGAGAAATACGAAGAGCAGGTGGTGCACTTTGCGCGCCGCAGCCGTACGGACTTCCGCAACTACATCAAAGACAAATTGACGATGCGTATCCTCCCCAATATCGACTTCGTACTCGACTTAGGAGAGAAAAATCGTCAACGAATCGACGACTTAACACGACAATAGTTCTAATATACCTATTGTTACCGACCGATGATAATAGGTATATGATTTTCTTGCAGTGAATCGTCAGTGAAATATCGATTCCGTAAGTCGATAATGCATTGAGGCAGATCGTCGCGTCTGATATGTCAATGCCAGCAATATGTTTTTTGAGGCCACAGCGGGAGTTGCACCCGCCCAATATCGGTTTTGCAGACCGACGCGTTGCTACTTCGCCATATGGCCACGAAAGTAACGTCGTGTACTGTAACATAAATTGACGCTAAGATGTGCCACATTGCCGGGATGGCGGAATGGTTTACGCGGAAGACTTAAAATCTTTGACCCGTAATGGGTTTGTGGGTTCGAGTCCCACTCCCGGCACAAAAAATCTTTAGGCGAAAGCGCAGCTTTCGCCTTTTAGATTTTCTGCCGAGAGTGGGACTCGAAAGCGAAGACTGGGGACCCGCGAGCACGCGGGGATGTCTGAGCAGGGCCGAGCGGAGAAATGTTCTGACGAGAACATTTCGAGCGCTTGGCAGAGTCCCCTCGGGCCGAGTCGGGGTCGCGCAAAATCGCAGCAGCGATTTATGAGTGACCGAGTCCCACTCCCGCAATTAGGCCTGCGCCGAGAAAAAGTGTGACGACACTTTTTCGAGCGCCTCGCCGAGACCCTTCTCCCTACAGTCGAAGCAATAATACACCTGTAAACACCAACGCCGCACCAATTAGTTTTCTCGGTATATTCCCCCGTTCTCCGAGTATCAGAATCCCGCCAATAACAGTGAGGACGGTCGACGATGCCACGAGCGGTACTGCAACTGATGCGTCAGTTATCGCAAACGTACGGTACAGAAAATAGTACGTGGCAACTCCACAAAGGGATATAAGCGGGATCCTCCACGTGAATTCCCTCCACACCTTTGTAACCTCCACCGACTTGCCACCGCGGATCTTGAAAATAATATATACGACAATCGCCGGAATGATGTAGACCGCGATTGAATAGAGAGCGAACGGCGTGTGAGGAAAAGCAACTTTGTCTATCACATAGGTAAATCCGGAAACCGTCGCCATTGCAACGCCGAACAATAATCCGAGCCGAGTGATGTGGTGTGAACGATAGATCGCGATGATGTTCCCGAACATGATCAGCGACACAGCGAAAAGTTTGGCGGCCGTAACCCCTTCTTTCAAAATAAATACTGACAATACAAATGCGATTACCGGGGCGATCTGTAGCACGATCGACAAGCTCGATGCCTCCAGATATTTTCGTGCCGAAAACTGAGTGGCATCGTATATACCATAGAGACAGGCAGACAATAACAATAACAGTGTGTACTTTAATGACGACGTAGAGAAATCCAACGGTTCAATGAGAAAAAGACCGAGCGAAAGTACTGCAGATGACAGCGTGAACAGTATTGAAAACGCCAGTGGATTCTCGGCGTCTTTGAGCGTCGCACGCGCGACAAGCCCGTATGTGGATGCGCATACAACCGTAAGAAGCCCGAATATAAGACCCTCTGTTGTGAGCATTGCCAAAGTATAGCCCTTGCGATCGTGAGCGCACTCAACAAAGATCGCGAAGCTCAAATAGACGACGTCATTACATAATAAAAAACGCGGTCGAGGACCGCGTTTTTAGCAGCATACTGACCGAACTAGGCAGCACTTCTCATTGTACGAAGTTCGGCAAGGAACCGGTTCTGCTTGTACTCCTCGAGTTTCTGAAAGTACTCCTCACTCTTGTTGTAAAGAATGACAAACGGTTCGAGCCCGAGGAGCGCACGCACGTGGTTGTACAGCATTCTCGCGGTTCGACCGTTTCGTGCCTTGAATGCGTGATAGCACATAAGCCGGTCGTGCGCATGCCATGCAAAGGCATCCTTCTCTTGCGGGGAGTTACCCTGCAAAATAGGCATGGTGTTGAGGATTTCAGAATCGAGTTCCATAACGAGCCGTGGCACATCCTTGCCGTCGGGAATCTGTCCGCGGAACATGCCCTCGATTCCTGATCTGAACCAGTCGTTAGGCATCTCTGCGAGCGTAGAGTTGATCAGCTCGATGCACACGAAGTTGGCACTCGGCTTGCACAAATCCGCTGCGAGCGCGATATGCCGCTTCACTCCCTCTCGCTCCCACGTCTTTCCCGCCGCGTCGAAACCCCGACCGGACATCATTTCGCTGTTATACACGAAATCATGAATCCGTTGCTTTCGGAGCTCGGCAGCTTCGAGGTCTGCCGGTTTCATTTGTAAAAACATGCTATTCCCCATCGTTGTCGCGTTTGCAGTCTGTATCCTGTTGCGATGGTAACAGGTGGTGAGTGGGGTTCTCAAACGGTAAATGTATTGTAGAATACCCAACACCTGCCCATTCGGGCAGTACTTCACAGAAAATGCGCTCATAGCTCAGCTGGTAGAGCAGTCGCCTCTTAAGCGAACGGTCCCAGGTTCGAATCCTGGTGGGCGCACTCGATTCACAAACGGCACAAGATGTGCCGTTTTGTGTTTAAAAGTCGGTCGACGTGAGTGATTCCATTTATGTTGACTCCAATGAATATCCATGACACTTTTCTTCAGGACTTTAAAAGGAACCTCAAATGGCAACAGATGGACCGACACCTCAGCCCTGCAATCCTGAAATTTTCAAGAGCGGTACTGGACTTTGCGTCGTTGATGGTAGTTCCAATGCCGTCGAACGCTGGGTGCAGGCAGTCGCAAAAAAATCACACGCGAAAGTTGATTGGCACTACAGTGGTGGGCGTGCCAACGTTTTGCACCTAGGCGACGCCGATAGTTTTCAGAGAGCGTTGAATGCAGCACACGAGCTCAAAGGCAAACTCAATGGCTCAATCTTGAGCATTGGTGGTCCGGCACTTTATCGAGCAGGTGACCCCGTGCCGAAAGGGACAATCGCCGTTGACCCTGATTTCGGCCCCATCGTCGCAAGCAAATGAGATTTACTCGTATCGAACCCCGCGAGTCTAAACAAAGGGGTTCTTTTCTTTTTCCACAAATAGTGTTCCGATAACGTCACATTGGGCGCACAAGGTCAGAATGTCGGTAGTTTTAGGGGTCCGTGCCAAAACTTGGTACGGACTTTTAAACAGGAATTGAGCCACATTTTTATTCTTGATACTGGCGTTCGAAAGTAACTTTTCGAGCATCATCCTTTTTTCTGCATCACCCGATGCAAGGTACTGTTCCGCGGCTCTGTTGCCCTCTAAAAAGACAGATTTTATCTGTTCGAAAGTTCCATTGGGTCTATCCGTTTTTTCTGCCTGTTTGATCTGCGATTCAAGTTCGACACGACGGTTGGAAAGATCGAGCATTTTTTCCTCGTATAACTCTTTACGCAGCGTGCCAGATGAATATGCATCTGTGAGCAAAGACTCACGCTGTTTGATGCCTTGCAGCTCATTCTGGAGCGTTTGGAGTATATGTGTGGCGAAACCGGAGGTCATCGTGCGCGTCTGTCGATATGCCTCACCGGAGATCTCGATCAACTCTTCATCGAACCGTAGTTCGTTGAAAATGCCGGACAGCAGAACATCTACATCTTTTGCTCGTAGGTAGCTCTTATGTTCTACACAGCCGCCTTTGCCATTGGTGCAGTAGTAATACTGATGTCCTTTTTTGGTATCTGCCGTAAGCATGCAGCCGCAACTTCCGCAGGTAAGGAATCCGCGGGCTGAGTAAAAATGTTTTTTTGGTTTTGGATGCAAACGGCCATGAAGCACATCCTGAACACGGTCGTATACGGCACGCGATACAAGCGGCGTGTGTTTACCTTGGTATACCTTTCCTGCTCGCTCCATGAGTCCGAGATAGAACTTACTTTGAAGGAAGTGATGTATTTGATTCTTTCCGACAGCTTTTCCAGTTTTTGATCGCAGACCCTCCGCATAGGTTATCTGTCGCACCTGTTCGAGTGAGTACCCGCCCGTGGCGTACAGCTCAAAGATTCGTCGAATGAAAGGTGCTGTTCGCTCATCTACGAGAATTGTTTTATTCACACGGTCGTTTTTGTAGCCGACGGGTGCAAAACTTGGCCAGTCGCCGTGTTCGAGCTTAGCCCTGTTCCCTCTTTTTACATTTGCACTTAGATCACGGATGTACTGATTTGCCATTCCAAGTTGGACCGCAAGCATAAGGACGTTATCTGTCGGCATGTGAGAAGCATCGTGTGTTCGAATCTCTTTGATGACTCCACGCTGTAGCAGATCAATGATGCGGCCTCCGTCGATAAAGTTACGAGCGAGGCGATCGAGCTTCCAACAAAGTATCCCATCAGCCTTTTTCTGAGCGATTGCCGTCATCATCGCGTTGAATACAGGACGACCCTCCGCTTTAGCAGATTTCTTCTCGTACACGAATTCCACGATCTGGAGCCCGTGCTTTTCTGCGAGTTCTCGCATTTCGGTTTCTTGCGATTCAAGCGAAAGAACCTGCTTATCTTCGGTATCGGTTGATTTACGGCAGTACGCGATGTATCTCATATTTCGTATATTTTTCTTGTCATCTTTCCTAGGAAAAGGGTGTTGTGTGACCATTCGCGCACGGGTGTATGTTTGGCAGCATACCTCTCCGCAATGCGAGCAGCAAAATCGCCTCTGATAACAAGCTCTTTTGGAAAGCCGTGTGAGATGCGGAGAATTCTCATAGCGTTGAAGAGGACGTGTCCGGCTCCTTTGAGGATGTACTTGGAGATGTAGTACGCCAACCTTGGAGAGCCGTCAGTTTGGAGAGCGTCCACAAAACCTTCTCCCCATAGCTTAGCGAGGACTCGTGTTTTGCGTTCCTCCCCGTGGGAAGTAATGCGTCGATTTTTGCGTGTATCTCCGAGATGCAACGGCACGTTAAAGAGTAGACCGTGAAAGTGGATTCTGCCTCGTGGGGAGAGTTCAGGGATAAAGAGAGATTGAGCGTTCGGAAATTCAGCTCGCAACCGCAACTGGAAACCAGTAAGGGAACGGTTTGCATGGGCAGCATCAGAAGCGTCTCCTGCGAATGTGAGAGTGACCAACAGCGGGCACCCATACTCATCAATAGCAGCAAGCACGCGCCGCACACATATTTGTTTTGTCCTTCTAAGATTATCGTGTCGCCGTGCTCCGTATACATCGCGCTTGTGTCCAATACGACGTACGCATACTTTGGGCGGGATTTTCTCAATTTCCGTGATCTCAACGACGGGTCCATATTTTTTGTATATGAAGGTCATGAGTAACGGATTAGTAGTTGTGAGGGGTTATCAAGTCAGGGCCGTCGAGCCGCGGCGCTGAAGCGCGCGCGGCTGCGCCGCCCGACCCCTCACGCATCTGTCCCATAGCTTCGTACAGACCAGCTAGTGAAATCAAAAAATCCTCCGCTTGTGAGGCGGTGATGCTAATTCCACGCTGTCGCATATAAGCGATCAGCCGATCTGTAAGGTCGTTTGTAAATTCCATGGGCAAAAGCCCAAGGAGTGCTCAAACAAAAAGACTCACCGCGGAGTGCGATAAGTCTTATAGTCGGGCATTTTTATTTTTATTTATTTTATGCCCTTATGTGATGTTTTAGACCGGATTGTAGATTTATGTGTTTTTTTATTGTTCTACCGGATTTTTTTATGAAATTTGAACGGGACTTTCCTTTTTTGTTTTTTGAAACCGACGTTTGTCAGAGAACCGCTTGGACCTTTCACACAATAGCGGCAAAGGAGATGCCGTCAACGTCCCGCGGAGACGGAATCCACGCAGCAACACGCAAAATCAAAAGGTCAATGATTTCATGAACAAAGTAGGAGTATTATTTCGGCGTGGCGACTACAACACCGCAGTCATTCCTAAAGTTCAGGTCAAATCTTGAAATCACAGATCTGCAAAGCAGCACTGTGTCTACTCGTCAGCAGAACGTGCGCCGAGTTGTAGAGGCGGGTATGACCATGATCGACTCATACCTAGCGGGCTCTTATTCGCGGAGCACTATGATTGCCCCGCTCAAGCAGGCAGACATCGATATATTTTGTGTTCTCGATGCAAAATATTTTCATCATTACAACGGTCAAAACGGCGGACAGGCTGGACTTCTAGACCTTACAAAACGGACACTTCGTAAGACTTATACAGACACGCCGGACGTGAGCAGAAACGGGCAGGCCGTCACAATCCGCTTCACGGACTTCGTTGTTGACGTAGTACCCGCTTTCAATCGATCAGGCGGTGGGTTTTTAATTCCAAACTCGGTTCGTCAAGAATGGCTTTCGACTGACCCGAAGAAACACGTCGAGATATCTGCCGCATCCAATAAACAGCACAGTGGTGACCTCGTACCATTGATAAAAATGGTCAAAGCGTGGAATAAAAATTCGAGTGAATTCTTTCGATCCTTTCACCTTGAAGTGCTCGCTCTGCAAATCTTCGAGGGAATAACGATAAGCGACTATCCCTCGGGCCTTCGTTATTTCTTTGACAAAGGACGCGCATTGATACGGACGCAGAACTACGACCCTGCCGGTTACGGCGACGATGTCGGCCGGTACATAAACTCGCAAGAGAAGATCGACGAAGGCGTCGCAAAATTTCAACTCGCCTATGAGCGTGCGCTAAAGGCAGAAGCTTTTGCGGCAAACGGTAATGTTGCAGCCGCCGTCGATATGTGGATTAAAATCGCAGGTAGCTATTTTCCGGCATATGGATAACAAACAACAAGGAGCTGAACTCAACCAGCTGTCGAGAATTTTGTTTAATAAAGCCGCGTGGCATTGGCAATGGTATTTGATAACCCAAGTATGTGCGGGGTTCATTGGCATTGCTTCTTCTCTTGCGCAGCCATCTCTTGAAGCAAGCATTGTTACTGCGGTGATAACGGTCATCGTTTTGTTTGTAAGTTTTTATTTCCGTTTTCGATTTGATGGGATATACGACGCGGCAGAGACGATGCGCCGACAATCAGTATTGAGTGAAGGGCTAAATTGGCCAATCAGCAGAGCGCAATTCAACGAATGGAAAAGCATGGCGGGAATCAGAGTACTTGCAGCGTTCTCTGTTCAACAACGAGCCCCCGACTACTATGAAACTCAGCGGACGTTTGGACCAAAACGGCTGGCCGAAATGACTTTTGAGTCGGCATACTGGACGAAGAGCTTGTACCGGAAGCTGTGGTTTTACCTCGGTATCGTGATCTGTTTCGCCGCTTTGGTATTTGTAATAGTCCTTTCAGCATCCCCGTTCATCCACAGTACTGCGCCTGTGGGGCTTTACATCGTTTACGCGGTGTATTTACTGATTCCGATACTCTTGTCAATTGATTTTGTCGGCTTGATGTTCAGAATCAGCCGAAATATTAAGTCGCTGATAGATATTGAACGAAGCCTTGAAGCACTGAGCAACGAGGAAAACCCTAAAATTGAAGAGGTTATGCGTCTTGTTTCGGAATACAACTGCGTGGTGGTTTGCGGCATCCCAATTCCTGATTGGGTATTCAAGTTGCATCATGGTGAGATCCAGCAGATTTGGGACAAACGCTAACATGATCGAATCTTTTGTAAACGCTTTTTTCGTCTTCTGGATCGGACTATGTCTCGTCTCTTGGACGGTTCAATACAAACTGTACGCACTCATGGAGCAGTACCATTACGAAAAGTGGGTTTGGCTGGGCAAGCCAAAATTCCCCACAATGTATTCAACGGTTGATAAATCAAATCCCTTCTCAGCAATGACAGGCATGTTTCGAATTGCGTTCCGTGTGATGGGATTACCATTGCGGAGCAACGCCGAACTGAGCAGCGACCCACGTGTAAAGTCCTTATGGCAAATTCATCGTGTCGTGACCTACATTGCACTGATATCGTTTGTCATGTTCCTCGCAACAGCTGTTACGGTCGAGGTAAGAGGGATTCCGTCGAGCCGTAGTTCTGAGTCAGTATTGTTCCGATAACGTCCCATTGGGCGCACTCAATCACAAAATCCGCAGCTGCGGATTTTTGTGTTTAGAGTGCGCCCACAGCAATGTGCCTGCGCACATTGCGTCAGGATTCGAACGCCGGAACGATGTGAGGCAAGCTTACCGAACAGTGAAGCGGTGCCCAGACAAACCTTTGCGACGGCAAAGGTTTAGTCGAGGGAGTATCCTGGTGGATTCGTCGGCAAGAAAAATATCCCAGACCACAAATCTCAAAAATCCCTGTACGGGATTTTTTGTGTTTAGAGCGCGCCCACAGAAAAGGCTACTTGGTTGCAATAAAATAGTGGGTGAGCAGAAACTGCTCTTTGGCCCTCTTTTGATGCTGGCCCGAATACTTCCCTATTCTCAGTTGGCTAAATCCTGCCCGCGCCGCTACATCCGCAAGAATGGGATACTCACGCTCCATACACCAATCATCGTATGCATCACTTTTCAGCTCGGGAGCGACATCATTATTTCCACGCGAAAGATCATGAGCATCAAGTGCCGTAGAAGTGAGGCGAAATTGACCGCCGGGTTTTAATATTCGACTTGCCTCACGAAATACGTCGTTCAAATACTGCAAGTACTCATGTTCTTTATAGCCACGTTCGATGTAGTTTCCTACGGACATATGTGCCAGCGCGAAACCGAAAGACTCATCTTTGAACGGCAGTTTTGTAGCATTTGCCACGACAAACTGACTGTCCTTCGGGGGGACATTTTCACCTTCGACAATTTCCTTATCTAGAGAAACCACATCTACTCCGCGACTACGTGCCGCATGTTCAAATTCAGCGCTCATGGAGCCAATATCAAGCACCTTGATTCCCAGAAGATCCTCCCAACGTAAACCTAAATTCTCGAGATAGAGATGTGCAGTTTCCTCGGCTCTTTCCCTGCTGTGTGTGCGTGGTCGCTCGATCATCCGGTGAGTATAACCGCTATCTTGAATGGGTATTACCTTCATTGACAACTCACAGGGCCGTGATACTGTTATGTCATCAACCAGCGCTGATCCAGAGAAGTAGGGATCGACCTCGACTCCAGCTAACTGCCATTGATACCAACTTTCTGAACTAAACACTTAGGAAGTAGGCATTAGCCGAACAACAAAAACAACCATGCAGGAAGGAACAATCGCCCGTCTTACAGACAAGGGCTTCGGTTTCATCTCCATCGACGGTCAGGAAAAGGATCTCTTTTTCCACATGAACGAGCTTCAGAACGCAAAGTTCGACGAGCTTCGCGAAGGAGACAAGGTGAGCTTTGAAGTGGGTGAAAGTCCGAAAGGACCAAACGCGCTCAAGGTGAGCAAGATCTAACCCATCTAAGAACAAACCCCGTCGCAAGACGGGGTTTTTCTTTTATCATACAACGGTAGATGATTTGGCAGTATTTGACTATTCTGATTATCGATTGTATAGTACCTTCCGGTTAAAAAGAGGATCATGAAATGGATTCGAGGATGCTTCGCGTTATCGTTTTCTGCGCGTTACTCATCGCCGTGTTCAGCGATCAATTCGCTTGTCAGATGATCGTTCTCACACTCGGTGTGACGGGGGCGTGCATGAATGTCATCGTTATTGTCTCCAACGGATTCAGGATGCCGGTTGCTACCCGCGAAGGTGACCCGCACGAGTATTTACTGTCGTCCGCCACGCACTGCCCTATATCACCGAACACTAGATTTCGATGGCTGGCCGACAACTATCGCATCGAATTAAAGAAAAGCGTTCGCTTATTTA
>JBKJSQ010000125.1:0-2512 GCA_046594495.1 Minisyncoccia bacterium
TCAGGTCATGGATGCCGTATTTTGATCCTTCGATCAGTTCGAGGATCCGGTCCAGCCGATTAGCGGCATTGTCAGAATTTTCCGGCGCAAGCCTCGGGTGATACCCGAGGAGGATCACGCAGAATGCTATGGCTTGGAGGATTGGCGCGTATTCCTCGTCGAACGGACAATTTATGAAAACCGATCGTTCAAAGGGGATCGGCACGCTTATCCTTTCGGCGGATGCGGATCGTTGCCGTACGAATTGCGCTCACGAATCCGTCCGTCACGACCGTGGATGTAGAGCTCGGTTTTCTGATTCTGAGCGACCTTGGTCGCAACTTTGATCGCCTCCGCCTGCGTAGCGTGCGTGCTGCTGGCTTTTGATGCACCCGCCTTTTTGACGCTCCATTCCCCCTTGTTAGGAACCACATGCTGACCCTTTTTCGACATTCTAACCTCCAATTGCGACCTGACTCAAAGTAGGAGCAATAGCTAGTTCATTCAAACGTCGTTGCTCGCTGGCCAATCCTGCAGTCTTTGACGCTAGGTGCAACGCGAACTGAGGCAATGCGCCCAGATCAGCGGTCCCGGATGCCCTCAGGGCTAGTCGGAAGCAGACCTTTGTTCATGCTGGAACGCAGAAAGGCCTAGTGGGACCCGCAAACATCGAATTTCGTCTTCCATGTGCTTTGCGCCTGATGGACCGAAAAGTCCCTGTCAGCCGAAATACAGATCGTAGGCATGGGCGTTTGAACAAACAACGTCCGTGCCAGATGCCGTCAGAACTTGCGTGAAGGCATTCAGAACGATCAGACTCTGCCAAATGAGCTAAACAAGGGGCGCGAAGGCCAGAAATGAAGTCGGCCATTCGACAGTTTGTTACCGATTATCTCGGTGAGATAGTGGCAGGGGATGCCGCTGTGTTTGCGGGCGCAGGTCTTTCAGTCCCTTCCGGTTACGTCGACTGGCGCGAGTTGATACGCCCGCTTGCCGAAGAGCTTGACCTCAAGATCGACCTTGAAACCGATCTGGTCGGCATCGCGCAGTTCCACGTGAATGCCAACGGCGCCAATCGCAGCCGGCTACATAAGGCCGTGATCGAGGCCATTTCCCCGACCAATCCACCGACACAAAACCATGAGCTTCTTGCGCGATTACCAATTCGCACTTGGTGGACCACCAACTACGATAAGCTCATCGAAACCACCCTCAAAAGCGCCGGAAAAATCGTTGATGTAAAAAGCGCCGTGCCGCAGTTAGCAACGAGCCGCCCCGGTCGCCAGGCAACGTTGTATAAGATGCATGGTGATGTTGACCGGCCCGACGAAGCCGTGGCGACCCGCGATGACTACGAGCGTTATCAGGCGGAGCGAGGTGCGTTTATAAATGCCCTTGCCGGTGACCTCGTTTCGAAGACCTTTCTTTTCCTGGGCTTCAGTTTCACCGATCCGAACCTGAGTCATGTGCTTACGCGGGTCCGACTAACGTTCAAGACCAATCAACGACGACATTACGCGGTCTTCAGGAAGCGGAGGAGGCGGTCGGGTGAGACAGACGACGAATTCAAGCATCACAGCCTCCGGCAAGATTTAGTAATTGAGGACCTTAAGCGCTTCAACGTAAAGGTCCTGCTGGTTGATGAGTACGACGAGATAACCGAGTTTCTAGAGGAGCTCGTAGCGCGTTTTCGCCGCCGCACAGTGTTCGTTTCCGCAAGCGCGGCTAACTTTGAGCCATGGGGAAAAGAAGCGGTTACGGAGTTGGCAGAGACGCTTGGACGTCGTCTGATTTCAAGCGGCACTCGCCTCGCAACCGGTATCGGCGTTGGCTTCGGCGATGCGCTACTGTCGGGAGCATTGAGGGAAGTCATGCGGTCCGACAGCAGTATTGAGGAAAATCTAGTCCTGCGGCCGTTCCCGCAGAGCGGCGACCCAGAGCAGAGAGCTTCTGTCTGGAAGAAGTACCGCGAGGAAATCGCCTCCCACGCCGGGATCGCAGTCTTCTTGTTTGGGACCAAGCAAGGCGATGACGGCGTGATCTTGGCTGACGGTATGGAAAAAGAGTTCGATATCGCACGAGCACGGGGCCTCGCGGTCGTGCCAGTCGGGGCGACGGGAGGGATGGCGAAAGATCTCTCAAACCGAACGCTCGCAGATCCAGCTCAGTATATTCCGGAACTCGGAGAAAATGGCTCAACTCTCATTCAGGGTATGGCCGAACACACTAACGATTTGTCCAGCTTGGTTGACCCATTGATCGCGGTCATCCGTAAGCTCCAGGGAGGTAACGTCAACTAATGCGCAAGGTCTTTTTCAGCTTCCATTATGAACGCGATGTGCGTCGCATTCAGCAAGTCCGCAATTCCTGGGTTGTGCGCGAACGGGGTGCATCGCAGCCGTTCTACGACGCCGCCGATTTCGAAGACGCTAAGCGTAGGGCGGGCGGGATACAAAAGTGGATCGACGAACAGCTTGCGGGTTGTTCCGTGACGGCAGTCCTTTTCGGGCGCGAGACCTACAGCCGCGAGTGG
>JBKJSQ010000082.1:0-3645 GCA_046594495.1 Minisyncoccia bacterium
CAACACCGGCGCGTCTACTGCTTTGCGATTATACGCATCGGTTTCATTATTATCAATTGCCGTCCGCGGTTGCTGCCTCCCCAGCTTTGTACTATGGTTTGAGCTGAATCAACCAGAGGGACTACCCCATGGACGTGATGACAAAACTCGGACGCTCGCAGAGCGATATTCCTCACTCCGCCTTCGTTGTGCAGAGCGCGAATCAAAGCGAACTCGCAGCCGCGATCGGAACGATTGGTGTGTTGTTCACCAACATCGAGGTCGTGAATGGTGAATGTCGCAGTATTCGTATATTTCTGCAGCGGCCGACGGTTTATTCGGTCGCGCTTCCGCATGGAAAGGGTCCCAACGAGTTGGCTCGCGATCTGTGTAATTTCGAATTCCTGAGAGAGGTTCGCTGCTATCCAGAACGCGCGTCATCGCCATACGATGTGAAGGGATGGGAGGTTCGTCGCATGCTCGTCGATAGTTCGCCTTCCGTGTTGTTGCTTGCGTGCTGGGTACGGAAACCAGCGTCGTAAGTAGACGCTATATACTAAAAAGCCCCGGCGTGTACCGGGGCTTTTCGTTTGTTTTCTGAGATTATGCCTGCTTGATTGCCTCTGCCTCTTCGGCGGTAGGCGTTGCGACCTCGATTGGCTCTTCTTCGATGCCGGCAATTACTGGGGCTGAGGATTTATTCACGAGAACAGTGCGGCGGAGCATGCGGCGAGCCTCACGCGCAACCTTTTCACGGATGAAGTAGAGCTTTGCGCGGCGCATGGTTGCTCGCTTCACGATTTCGATCTTGTCGATCATTGGAGAATAGAGTGGGAAGATTTTCTCGACTCCTACACCGCTCGAAACGCGGCGGACCGTAAAGGTGCCACCTGCCTCGGTGCCGTGTTTGCGTGCGAGTACAAGACCCTCGAATGTCTGGATGCGGGTCTTGCCCTTTTCTTCGATTTTCTGATGCACACGAACAGTATCGCCCGATCGAAGATCGAGATTCTTTCGTGCTGACACATCTACCGGTGAAATTGTGAACGCCATAACGTCGCGGCACTGTAACATGCAGGGATGCAGAGGGCAAATATTCGCTTGCACCTTGCCTCCCCCTCCATTAAGGTGCAGCGGGACCATAACCACAGGGAGGCACCCATGAGCGAAGTTCCGCTAAAGATCGGTATTGTCGGCAACAAGGATGCATTGAAGCGCATCGAGCCATGGCTGACGAAGGCGATGCAGGAATACATGCCCGCGAGGAGCTTCGAGATCGGGAGCCTCGATCCGTTTCCGCCGGGACAAAACAATTGCGAGATAACAGCTGCGCTGAAGCCGGATAATCCGCTCGATGCGTTGCACCAATTGCATTTCCGCGCCGGCACACTCGCGCGAGTGATGCTGGAACGCAACAAGTTCGTCGACGTCGCGATCCGCATCGACTCCGGGGCACTCACCATGAATACTCCTCGGATTCCGGGCGTGTACTTTGACGGACAGTTCGCGGTCGTCGGCATGCTCGGCACTCGCCTCAAGGGAGCCGGCGCAATCATGCTCTATGGCGGAATGGTTTCGCAAGGCTATCTTGGCATCAGCGGTGTCGGACATCGCCAGGAAACGAAGATGTCGGAGACCGCAATACTCGGTATCCTCCCCCGATGGTGGATGGAACGCGAGCGGGGCGTGCACATCACTCCACTCACTGAAGCCGCCTGATCCCAGATCGATCTTTCAATGACTACCGAAAGAGCCGCGTCACTGCGGCTCTTTCTTTTTTATATTCAGTCTTCCCCTGCAAATACATGTAAGGTATGCGCCTCTGCGGTTGATACACAGGAGCACATCAGATGCCAAATGGCCATAGAAAAAGGACCGGAAGCTGTGCTTCCGGTCCAATTTGCGAGTTATCGCAAATAACTAATGGCCGCCGTGACCGTGATGATCGTCGTCGGCGACGCTGATCTCGAAGAGATTCAGTGCGAGACGGCCGGCATCCTCCTTGGAGAGGCCGAGTTGCTGCAGATCTTTGGCGAAGACCTTTGACGCCGCGATGGCTTTCTTGATCATCGCGATCCGAAGGTCCAGCGCCTGGGTCTTGTTCTTCATTTCACGAACCCTGCCGCTTTCCTGCGGGCCGTGTCCGTTGGATTCGCCGCGGGACGAGCTGCGAGAACGATGCGAGAAGCGCGAGTGATGACCTGCCATGCAGACCTCCAATAACAGATCTCGGGATGAGATCTGACCGCAAGCATTATAGCACATACTTGTCAAATAGCAATACCGCTGATTCGCTGATTCGCTGCCTCGCTGTATACACTCCCCTACCCAAATGTCTTTAACTTCTCTATCCACCCCATTATAGTAAAGAACAACTTCGTATCACTCACATAGATTTGAAACGTCCCGTACGGTAGAGCGTCCCGCTTGCCCATTGAGGCACTACTTCGTTTAGAATATGATTTGTAAAAATTCGATTTTGGTATCCCACTGATTTCTGACCAATACACTTCTGCTTTATTTGTGTTGAGATGCGAAAATGTATTAACGTGTCCTCGAAATTTGTCTTCTGGCACACGACAAACTTCCCGGAAAAATCTCATCATGATTTGAATTACTGCAGGGTCGCTATTAGAAAGGCGTGCTGAGCCGTAATATGCCTTCCCACCTTCTCCCCAATACAAGGCGATACCTATTAGCCATAGTTCTTTATGGGTGAGTTTTGAAATCATCTGTCCCGCAGAATCCATTGTCTCCTGGCGGCGTGCTTTTGTACGAGAGATTCGTGTGATTCTTCTTTTTTCCACTACGGCAATACTTTGTCCTCGAGTGGTCAATTTTTTCAGCTGAAGCTTACTCAGCTGAATGTCTCTAACCCACAAACTGACTGTTGAAGGTGCGATACCGATCGCACGCGCAATAACTTTAATAGATTCACCGTTACGGCGCATTGCAACAGCAGCTTTCCTTTCAGTTATTTTCATACTGATGAAACCTCGTCGCCTAAAGTGTATCACATGGGTTCGATTGATAAAGCCTGTATTTACGCTACTATACAGAGGTCGGGCGGTTAGCTCAGTTGGTAGAGCGCTTCGTTTACACCGAAGATGTCACAGGTTCGAGTCCTGTACCGCCCACTCGAAAAAACTTGCCCCGAATGCGAAAGTGTTCGGGGTTTAGTGTTTCCGGGCGCTCTCCGGCAATATCTTCGCTTCGCTCGTTATTGCCCTCGGTAGGAAACTCCCTCGCCTCTCGCCTCGCCGCCGCTCGACTCGGGCTGGGCACCGCCTCACTGTCTCGCCCGCTGGCGAGACATCGTTCCGGCGTTCGATTCCTACACGCACAGCGCGAAGGCGCTGCGCTCTCCGGCAATATCTTCGCTTCGCTCGTTATTGCCCTCGGTAGGAATCGAACCTACATAGCCGGCTTAGAAGTCCGGAGTTTTATCCATTAAACTACAAGGGCGAAATTGAATCGTATCGGTCTCTCGCGATACGTCAATTATTTCGATGGATCGGTCACTACCGGAACAATAGTCTTACCGAGTTCAAAGTTCGCACGTCGCTCTTCAAACTTTGTAAGCGCGCTCTCCAGATCTTCTTTTGAAATAGCCGGTTTCTGTTGGGCAGTCGCATTCTCCGATGCTGCAGACATCGTCGAAACAAC
>JBKJSQ010000135.1:0-9551 GCA_046594495.1 Minisyncoccia bacterium
CAACACCGGAAATCTTATAGTTATCAAAACCGTAATCAATGATAACGGCGGCACTGCAACATCATCGAGCTTCCAAATCTTTGTTCACAATGCATCGAGCACTCAAATATCAGGCTCTCCATTCGCTGGTTCTCTAAGTGGAACAGCGCGAACAGTTCCAACTGGCACATATACAGTCAGTGAAAATGCGACATCAACGTACGCAGGTAGCTTCAGCGGCGCATGTAATAGCTCCGGACAAGTTACAGTAACAGCGGGTGCGACATCAACGTGCGTAATTACGAATAATGATATCGCTTCATCTACATGCGGTACGTGTGGTAGTGGTGGTGCAACGAGTACGCTTACAATTATTAAAAACTCAATGGGCGGCAATGGAACATTCAACTTCAACGTTGCAAATGCGACAACGAGCATCACAACTTCAGGAGGGACAGGATCGGTTCAGATTCCACTTACTCTCGGTACGACGACGGTAACTGAAATGATGCAGGGTGGATGGGTATTTACCTCATCAAGCTGCATGCTCAATGGCACTACGACCGGCGTATCAATGTTAAACGGTGCGCAGTTTGTGAACAGCACACTTGGAAGCAATTTCACGTGTACGTTTGTGAATACTGCGACGAGCACTCCGCCGGGCGGCGGTGGAGGCGGTGCAGGCGGTCAAACAGGGACGCTTATCGTCAAAAAAATTGTTGTAAACGATAACGGCGGCACTGCAACATCATCGAGCTTCCAGATCAGTATTGCTAACGCGTCAAGCACGCAGATCGCAGGATCGCCATTTGCAGGAGCAGTGAATGGAACTGCGCATACAGTAAGCGCAGGTACGTATACCGTTTCAGAAAACGCGACCTCATCATACTCGGGAAGCTTCAGTGGTGCGTGTAACGGCGCGGGTGTCGTTACGGTAACGGCAGGCGCTACATCGACCTGTGTAATAACAAACAATGACATTGCAACATCGACGTGTAATTGCGGCGGCGGTGGTGGCGGAGGAGGAGGCGGACAATTTGGTCTGCTCACAATCATTAAACACGCAGCAGGCGGTAACGGAACGTTTGATTTTGCACTGAACGGTAGCACCGTAGCAACAACATCGATCACGACGTTCAGCGGCTTCGGTATGCGAATTATCGCGCTCAACGGCTTAGGAACGACAACACTCAGTGAGATTACCCAGACAGGGTGGGCTCATATGAGCACCAGCTGTGTGCAAAACGGATTCGCGTCCGGTACAACAACGGCGAGTGGATATACATTTAACTTCAACACGCAGGGCGGCGCAGTGGTATGCAATGTATATAACAATGCTACGACGACTGCGACGACCACGCCGGGAGGCGGTGGCGGTGGCGGCGGATCAACTGCATCATCAACGAAAGGTGCGATCATCGTAATCAAAAACGTTGTCGGCGGAACCGCGTCATCATCCGCGTACACGATAAATGTCATGACCGGCACAACATCGGTTGCAAGTACGTCGGTGCACATTGCGGGAAGCCCGCAAGTCGGTACGACTACTGGTACGACGTATATGAACATTGCGACCGGTACATATATGATCTCGGAAAGCGGTGGACCCGGCGGATACACAATGTCATTTAGTGGTGCGTGTGATGCAAATGGCATGCTTACCGTGTCTGCGGGCGCAACATCAACCTGCACGATTACAAATACATTCCCAACACCAACGACCGGCGGTGGAGGAGGTACCTCGCCATCGTCCGGCGTCAGTAGTGGAGGTGGAGGTGGAGGTGGAGGTGGAAATGGACCAATTTCTACCATTATTCCAAACAACAACTCTGGACCTAGTCTTGGTGGGGGATTTGTTCCAACTCAGTCGGGCGGCCAAGTACTTGGAACAACAACGAGTAATCCGGAAGGTCTTGGCGGCTACGTTCCCGGTGTTCCGAATACCGGTGCCGGCGGTTTCGCAGCAGGCTACATCGTACTCATGCTACTCAGCTTCGCAGCACTCATTGGCGGCGTTGTATCGCTACGCAGACAATAGATACACATACAGATACACATACAATAGATACGTAGACAAAATATCACCAGAATATCAAGGGCGGCCCTTGATATTCTGGTGATATATTTTAGTAATGGAACGCAAGATTGTCTTTTCCGAGGGAGAGTTCTACCACATATACAATCGCGGTGTCGACAAAAGGAAAATATTTCTATCTGTTAGCGATTACCGTCGTTTTCTCGCACTCCTGTATCACGCCAACGACAGCGCGCCTGCGCATATTGCAAACACTCTTAAGCGTCGTAAGTTTACAGACATATTCCAGGAAAAAAGAGAGACTCCTCTTGTTGCGATTGGTGCATATTGCCTAATGCCGAATCATTTTCATATCTTGATGACTCCACTTGTTGAGGGAGGCATTTCCCGATTTATGCTGAAGCTCCAGACGGGGTATTCAATGTATTTCAATTTGCTGAACGACAGAAACGGCGCTCTTTTTCAGGGAAAGTTCAAAGCAGAACACGCGAATTCGGATGTGTATCTTCAATAT
Organism: Minisyncoccia bacterium; assembly: GCA_046594495.1. Lineage (GTDB taxonomy): Bacteria > Patescibacteriota > Minisyncoccia > Phycocordibacterales > UBA2100 > UBA10103. The sequence goes on from JBKJSQ010000135.1 coordinate 2,529, forward strand.
TTGTATGCGTACATTCATTTGAATCCAATCGCCTTGCAGAACCGTTCATGGAAATCCACATCCGAGCTTGATCTCGAACGTATGCAGTCATTCGTTACAACATACCCGTATTCCAGTTGTCATTCCTATATACTGCGCAATCATTCTATTGCCGACCCGAAACCCTTTCCCGATTACTTTACGAACGAAGCAGAATTCGAGGATTCTTTGAAATTCTGGATAAAGTACCGCGGTGAGGAAAATATCAAGGGCGGCCCTTGATCTAGGCCGGCAAATTGGGACTTTTGCTCTATTTGGAGTTATCCAGGGGTAATCCACATGTAAAAGGGGTTTGTGCACAGGTTGCCCACAGCTTTTCAACAGAATATATGTTGACCACATCATACGACACGCGTAGCCTGACCAAGCGCTACGCCTTGCGGCATTTTTGCTTGCGCAACTTATTTTGAAGTTGTACAGTATCGCGACTTGAACCTTAATTATTTAGACTAGTTATTAAAAGTTTGGCTCAACAGAGCCACAAATTACATATGTTTTCTAACACAATCGTTTCCAATAACTCGGTCCTCTCGAAGACTGGGTCTGTTTTGCTTGCGGTATACCTCGTTGCGATCTCTTTCGCAGGCGTAACCGCAATGCCGCAGCTGGCACATGCCGTTCAAACTCCTGCATCACTTTCTAATATTCAGGTTAACGGCCAGCCAATCGCACCCACGTGTCTTGCAGGTCAGATCACCATCACGGGCAGTGGCGTTACAGGGCAACAGGGCGGTCCGTGGAGTTTGGATATCGGTTGGGGTTCTTCTACGACAACGATCAATAATTCTCCGAACATTGACGTCATAGGTTCAGTTGATAACTCGCTCAACGGCGGCAATTCGCAATTTACTTTTACCGTGACAGGTACACCGAACGGAAACGGTTCCACTGGTGTTACTCTTTTTCTTCATCATGCAAATTCCTCCGGTAACGATGGCTACTTTACTGTAGTCAGCCAATGTGTTGCTGCGCCTACCCAGGGTGTCGTAATTCTCGCAAAGAAAGTGATCAATGATAACGGAGGAGTATCATCTGTATCCGCGTTTACGCTTACAGTAAACGGCACATCAACAGTGGGTTCTCTTGCAGGCATGGCGCCGGGCTTTAAATTGCTCGGTGGAACGGTAGGCTCTCCGATTGCGTACGCAATCACAGAATCCGGACCGTCAAACTACACACGAACAAAGACCGAGTGCTTCGATGGCACTGCAACTACTACAACCAATGGAACCACTGGTTCTGTTTCAGTCGTAGCAGGTAAGAACTACAAGTGCACACTTACAAACGATGACAACTTCGTACCGACAACAGGTGGTCTCGTTGTTACAAAGAATACAGTAGGAGGTGATGCCACCTTCGCCTTTACGGGTGGCGCAGGAGCGTTCTCTATTACGACCCTAGCAGGTACCGGAATCAAGAATATCTACAACCTTACTCCAGGCTCCCTCTCTATCGCAGAAACGGCGCTCACTGGTTGGGCAAAGACAGGCGACACGTGCCAGAATGTCGCGATCACTGCCGGAGCTACATCAACATGCACTATCACGAATGCAAAAAGTGGAGTGCTTTCGGTTAAGAAAGTGCTCATCAATGTGGGTGGCGGCACAGCAGCTACGACGTCATTTGGCTTTTCAATCGTCAATGACGGTCCTGTCGCCATGTTTGAGGCAGATGCTCAGAACGACATCACTCTTACCGCAGGAACTGCATTCAACGTTGTTGAGCCGGTAAATGCGCACTACGACACGAACTACTCTGGATGCGCTGGCTCAATTACAGCAGGTGCGACAAGCACATGCACAATCACAAACACCTTCCACAACGAAGCTCCAGTAGCGAATAATGGGGCGCATGGAACCAATGAGGACGTTGCGCTGAACGCAATTTTGACCGGTTCTGATGTAAACGGCGACAGCTTCGTATTTGCGATCCTCGGAATTCCAGCAAACGGAGGTGTATTGGTAACGAATGCAAATACAGGCTCATTCACCTACACCCCAAACGCAAACTTCTTTGGCGCCGATTCGTTCACGTTCCAAGTAACTGATTCGTTCGGCGCAGTTAGCAACGTTGCAACAGTCTCGCTCACGGTTACGTCAGTCAATGACGCACCGGATGCGCTCGACGACGCAGCAAACGTTGCAGAAGATTCCTCGAACAATGTAATTAACGTACTAGCAAACGATATCTTTGCTCCTGATCTGCTCGAAACCCTAACGGTTCAGAGTATCGGATCTGCAACCAATGGAACCGCATCATTAAACGCGGGGATAGTCTCCTATTCGCCGAACGCTGGTTTTGTTGGTGCTGATTCGTTCACCTATACCGTAGTAGACGACATGGGTGCGACTGACACAGCAACAGTTACCGTTACGATCAGCAATACATCTGATGCGCCTGTTGCTTCCGGCGAAAGCTACAGTGCGACGGAAGACACAGCGGTCACAGTTAACGCTCCTGGCGTGCTCGCAAATGATTCTGACGCGGACGCGGGCACGACGCTCACTGCAATCAAAGTCAGTGATCCGTCTTACGGAGTAGTTACTTTGAATTCAAACGGCAGCTTCACATACACACCTGCCGTAAATTACTGCGGAGCAGATTCGTTTACCTATAAGGCGAACGATGGTGTGCTCGACAGCTCCACGGTTACGGTTTCTATCACCGTCGATTGTGTCAACGATGCTCCTGTATCGACTCCACAGAGTGTCGTAACAGACCAGAACAACGCGACTTCGAGCGTTCTTGGCGCAACAGACATTGACGGAGGTGCACTCACCTATGCGACCACATCGAACCCATCGTTTGGAACGCTGACAATGAGTACTTCCACCGGCGCATTCACGTACGTTCCTGCTCTTAACTACAACGGACTGGATTCATTTATGTTCAAGGCAAACGATGGATCTGCAAACAGCAATGAGTCGACTGTATCGATTACGGTTAACCCGTTGACTGAGAACACTCTTCTAGAGTGCTCCGATGGTATGGACAACGACTATGACGGCGACACGAATCTCAATGATTCTGACTGCGCACCGTTTATGCCAAAGCTGACGATTGTTAAGAATACGATAGGAGGCAACGGCACATTTAGCTTCAACGTATCCACAGAAGAAAGCGATCCATCGATCACAACGGTGGGCAACACCGGTTCAACGAGCGCAATCACACTCACTGCAAGCGGTGAGGTATCTGTGAGCGAAAATATTCCTGGAGGCTGGAGCTTCAATAGTGTCAGCTGTCAGGTAGTTGGTGACACCGATGAGGGTGAAAGCGCAGTGAGCCAGAGTTCAGAAGGCTCATACGTATCGATCGGCAATATGGATGCAGGGGATTCAGTAATCTGCACCTATACCAACACAATTATCCCAACAGGTTCTGATGTTCAGATTACAAAGTCGGTAGACGACAACACGCCGGACAATGGTCAGAATATTGTGTTCACGATCTCAGCTATCAACGTTGGTCCCGCAATCTCTTCTACGACAACCGTTACCGACGTTCTTCCAAGCGGACTCGAGTATGTTTCTAATAGCGGCGATGGTGCATATGCTACCTCGACTGGTATTTGGACGATTGGTTCGATGGCAGTAAACGGTACGACTTCGATTCAAATCACTGCAAAGGTGACTGCCTCTGCCGGTCAGCAGGTAACCAACACTGCAACGGCCTCGCACGCAAACGATGAAACAAACCCGAGCAATGACGCGAGCAGCGTTACGATTACCGTAAATACTCCTCCGGCTCCGCCGTCAGGTGGTGGTGGAGGTGGTGGGGGAGGCGGTGGAGGCAATGGCCCGATCTCCGGTAACGTTCCGGTCAATGGTCAGGTATTGGGCGCAAGCACATCGCTTCCGGAACTTCCGGCAGGCTGCAGTGCGCTTTTGCGAACCTACATGCGCCAGAACCGCAAGGCAAACGACGCGCAGGAAGTACGCACACTCCAAACGTTCCTCAATGGCTACATGAAGACGAACCTTCCAATCACCGGTTACTTTGGACCGATGACCGACAAGGCTGTCCGTCAGTTCCAGCTGAAGCACACTGAGCAGGTTCTCACTCCGTGGAACCTCAGTGCTTCGACCGGCTTCGTGTATCTCACGACTCAGCGCTGGATCAACTTGGTTCACTGCTCAACACTCAACATCCCAGTTCCGGCACTCGTGCCGTTTCGGGGTGAGTAATTAAATTACGTTTGTAATAACAAAAAGCCCATTGGAGAATGGGCTTTTTGTTATACACACCTTTATCAACACGTTGTCACCAGTTTTACGCATTGTTCATAGAGAGGTGTGGCAGTACTCTTACACGTTATGAATGTTCTCTCTCGATCCGCAGCGGTCATTTTGATCGCATTGTTATCAGCAGCTGCATTTTCGTTCACTCCTTTATATGTACGTGCCGTAAATAATCCGATAGCTGTAGCGGATGCCTTTGCAGGGGTTGAAGGAGTACCACTCGTTGTTGCGGCACCGGGAGTACTCGCAAACGATGATGATGGAGATGGTGGGGGATATGTACCATTAACGGCAGTAACACTAGTTGACCCACCGAGTATTCCCGGACTCTTCTCGCTCGCAGTAGATGGAAGTGTATCCTTTACTCCCACTGATCCGGATTTCAATGGTGACGTAACATTTACCTACACGGTAACCGATGTAGAAGCATTTACGAGTTCACATGCGACAACAACAATGTCGTTTGCTGCGATGAACGACGTGCCGAGCGCTTTTCCTCAGTCTGTGAGCACGGGAGTAGACAGTGCTACATCGAGCACTCTTACATATACCGATATTGATGCGATCAATACGTTTACATTTGCTACGACGAGCAATCCGCAGCACGGAGCGATTTTGCTGGATGCGGCTACGGGTGCTTTTACGTATACTCCGACTACTTCCTATTCCGGTCCGGATGAATTCAAGTGGCAGCTATTTGATGGCAGTGCGACCAGTACCGAAGTAACGGTAAGCATTACGGTAGTAGCGGATCCACAGATCGGGATTTCGTTTGTAGTCGTAAGTAATACCGGGATAATCGCAACCACATCTGATAGCGCGCTCTTTGATGGAGCAACAACTACCGGTGCTACAACGACCGCATCAGTGGGCGCGCATACTTTGAGCGCATTTCCGCTCGATGGCTACACAACTTCAATTGGGGGCGACTGCGCAGCCAATGGCTCTGTGTTTTTTTCTAGGGGCGAGAGTTATCATTGCGTAATTACGCACACACAGTTAGGCGCTCCTCCGGTCGTTGTAGAAGAAAAATTAGTAGCGAATGGTCCAATTAGTACCATGGGCCCATCGTTTGGAACGATTTCAAACTTTAACGGTTCGGTGCTCGGTGCATCAACGTCAACCGCATCAACCACGTTACCGGAGCTGCCGCTCGGCTGCACACCAATGCTGAGCGGATACTTTCGTAAAGATAAAATACGTAATGACAGTGAGCAGGTAAAAAAGTTACAGAAATTCCTCAACGAGAAGTTGCAGGGGGATATACCGCTGAGCGGCGAATTTGGATTAAGTACGGATGCGGCTGTAAGGAAGTTTCAGTCAAAATATTCTGATCAAATCCTTTCTCCGTGGGGCATAAGCGCGCCAACGGGCTTTGTGTATCTCACAACGCAACGCTGGATCAATCTCATGAGCTGCGCATCGCTCGATTTACCGATGCCGAAGCTCGTGCCGTATCGAGGTTAATCAACCATTTCCACAATAATCGACATCTGCCGGCAGATGCCTTGCTACAATGAGTAGATGGCACGGGCAAAAAAGGTGGAATTGAAACCTACAAAAAAACGCGCACCGCAGCGTCCGGTAATGAGTAAGCGCCAGCAAAAGCTTCTCGAGGGTGCAATGGCGGGTGGTTTTGCATTTGTTATAGGGAGCGTCTTCCTTATCTCATCGCTGCAGAACTTTTTCATGGCGACCAATCAATTCGCCGCAGTGGTGGATTCGGTACTGGTGGACCTCACGAATACTGACCGTGCCGCCTACAACCTCGGGACGCTTACCGTGAGCGATAAGCTCACTGCAGCAGCGCAAGCAAAGGCCAACGACATGGCAGCTAAATCCTACTTTGCACACACGTCGCCCGAAGGAATCGATTCATGGTACTGGTTCAAACAAGCACAATACGATTTCCAGCATGCGGGAGAAAATTTGGCTGTCGACTTTTCTGATTCTGCTGATGTGGAGCGTGCGTGGATGAATTCTCCGACGCACCGCGACAACATTTTGAACGGTACATATACTCAAGTGGGCATCGCAACGGCGCTCGGCACATATAAAGGCAATCCGACTACATTTGTGGTGACCATGTTTGGAACACCGCGCGTAGCAGCTGCGGGTACGCCTGCGCCATCCAAGCCGGCGTTTGCGACGGTTCCAAATAGTCCAACGGAGATAGCTATCGCCGAGAACCCTTCAACAGTTCTTGGCCAAAATACAGACTCAAACGATTCAAAGGCACCAATCGTGCAGGTTCCGGAGCCGCGCGATGAACCAGTGGCAGAGACTCCCGCTGTGCCGGTAAAACAACAGCCAGTAGAGTACGCGGCTGCGCTCGTGCCAGTACCCACTGAACAGGCACCGGCGGGTGCAATCGTTCGAGAATCGACCGACTGGCAGCTGCTCGCCACTTCGCCATCAACAACGCTTAAATATTCGTACTATTTGTTGGCGCTGCTCGTCCTCCTTGCGCTTGCTGTTGATACGGGGCTCGAGATTCGCTGGCACCACCGCAAGCGTGCGGCAACGGCAGGCTTCATGCTCGCCGCCATGATGGGATTGTTCTGGTATGCCGACATAACGATGTTTCGTCATGCGGTTGTTGCAACTGCCGAAGCGCCAACTGCGACTTCCGCGAGCGCTTCAGTCATCGGCGCGTTTTAGATTTCGTTTGAGTGAGTACGCGGACGCTCGTGCGCGTACATTAGGTCTTTTGAGCGCCCTTGCTCTTCTGATAGGGAAGCGG
>JBKJSQ010000083.1:0-17374 GCA_046594495.1 Minisyncoccia bacterium
AAATCAGCCGCGTATAGCAAGAGTCCGATGGATGCCACAAAATTAAGTCCGTCGTACACAATGCTTTCAGCGGTCAATTTCCCGTACTCATTGCCCACAAACGCAGTCAACGTTAGAAATGCCGACACGATCCCGACGATCTCGATTATTTCCATAGAAACAATTGTACCTCTTTTTGTGCCGGGGAACGGGAACGATCCGTTGACCTGACGCTTATGAAACGTCCGCTCTACCACTGAGCTACCCCGGCGTTCATCGAAAAGTACTACACTTCAGACCCTCTATCAACCCGAGAATTTGGTATTTTTGGAACCACACATTTCGTCTGGCGAGAGTATATGGGCGGTATCGCACTAGACGTCTCGGTAGGTATTGTCATCTCGCCGACTTATATCGAGTACGCGAATATCACTCTTTTCCTTCCTAAATATGATTCGTACATTACCAGCCCGTACCCGATAGATGTCCGCAACACCTTTTAACTTTTTAATATCTAGTGCGGTGGCATTTCCGGATAATATACGAGTCAAAACATTACCAACGTGTTTTCGCTCCTTTTTTGTGAGTCTTTTGAGGAATTTAGAGAGTTTATCCATCGAGTTTTCGCAGGGAAGCTAAAATATCTTTTGCAGATACACCCCGATCATCGAGCATAGTGAAATCCGCCACCGATTCCCATACTGCATCCTCGGTGTCGACAGGGGTAAGTTGGAACAAGGGCGTAGAGCGTCGAACAACGGTGATAGACTCTCCGCGATGTACGCGCTTAATGTACGTTTCGGTATTCTCTCTGAACTCTTTTAATCCAATTATGTTCATAGCAGCCATGAAATAAGATTACCTAAAGATAATCTTTCTGTCAATCGTGAAGACGGTACATTCGAGGATAGACATTCCCCGTACGAAATTCATGCACAAAACACCCTCTGTTCATTCGAATCAATTTCGACTTTTTCGTATTCGATAGCACTGCTATACTTTCCGCAATGAAAGAGCGGATTCGTTACGCGAAGCCCAATGACGAGGACATGAGACCGTTCAAAAAACTAATGAAGCTTTCGACGAGCTTCTGGAGCTTACGCATAGTGAGCCGGAAATCATAGAGAGCACTATACAGGCGCTACGCAGGGAGTTTGAAAGCAGTCCCAAAATCGGGTCGACGGTTAGTGACGTCGGTCTGTATAGTCGCTCCCGCTTTGCTATAATAACGGTATGGACCCACTCTACAGCTTTCTCAAAACCATACTAGATTTTCTCGTACAGATCATCATGTTGTTTATCAACATGTTTGTATACGTTTTGAAATTCATAGGCGGGCTGATTCAAAGCCTCGCGAGCTCGGTTTAAACTCGGTATGTCGCTTTTTTCGCGAGGCGACGCATCGCCGGAACATCCTGAGCGTTCAGGAAGTATGGTTGTTGAGATTCTGAAGTACACCATCATCGCACTCATCATCGTTGCACCGTTCCGGATTTTCGTTGCACAGCCGTTCATTGTGTCCGGAGAATCAATGAACGATACCTTTGTGCCCGGCGAATACCTCATTGTGGACCAGCTCACATACCAATTCAACGAACCGGTCCGCGGCGAAGTCGTTATATTTAAATATCCGCTCGACAAGAGTGTTTATTTTGTAAAACGAGTTGTTGGATTGCCCGGAGAAACAGTGCGTATCGATCGTGGTGTCGTCACGGTGCAAAGTTCGAGCACAAGTGCTCCGGTTCGACTCGATGAACCATATGTGTCTTCGACACAAAGCACTGCCGCGCCACTTGTCATCACACTCGAAGGTGATGAGTATCTCGTGCTTGGTGATAACCGAGTAGAAAGTTCCGATTCTCGTGTATGGGGACCACTGCAGAGAAAGTTTATTGTCGGCCGAGCGTTTGCGCGCGTATTTCCTCTCACGCGAACAGAAATATTTCCCGGCGCGTTCACGTACAAGTAAGAACATTCAGAACGTGAAGCTGCTATCCACACGAATACGAGTATATGGGATCAATGTGAGTGCGGATGCACGCTATACTGTGTGTACGAACTCTCTGTATGTCGTCCTTTTTACAACGCCTCAAGCAAAAAGATGTTATCCCGGGAGCACCGGAAGATAAAAAACAGGAGAAGGTTGCGCTGCAGGTAGAAAAATCTCCCGGTGCACCATCAACCGACGAACAGCTCGCTGTCGACATCTACAAAATTCCCGGAGCCATCATCATTTATGCGCAACTTGCCGGGTCGAACATTGATGACTATGGCGTCACCATCGAAGGTGATGGTGATATCGTCACTATAAAGGGCGAACGCAAACGACCCGAAGGTGAACATTTTCAACTTCCAACCGCAGAGAATCGTGAAAAGATCATCGAAGAATGTTCGTGGGGCGGTTTTTACCGACAAATCATTCTCCCATCGGAGGTCGATTCCGAAAAAACCGAGGCCATCATGAAAGAGGGGGTATTGATGCTGTTGCTACCGCTGAAAACCAGTCAGGGTTCTGGTATTCGCATCAGGGTAAACAAAGCCTGACGCTCATCATATTCTGTTTTGCATTACGCGAAACAAACCATTTGCATGACGAACCGTCCACAACTCTCGGTATTTTTTTTAGGGATTGCACTCGCGCTCTTTCCGTCGCTCGCACTCGCGGCGGAGCTTAATTTTTCACCCGCTACTGCATCGAATGCTGTTGGCAAAGAGTTTTCTGTAAAAGTGTTGGTCAATCCCGGAGTCGATAGCATTAACGCCGCAGACGGAGCGATCGCGTTCGACAAAGATGTGTTATCCGTCTCGAGCGTTTCTAAGGATGGATCTGCATTCTCGCTGTGGACTGCAGACCCAGCGTTTTCAAACAGTGAAGGCACGATAAATTTCAGTGGTGGTACTCCGACCGCTTTCTCCAAGTCCGGCACCGTGGTCACGATTAAATTTAAGGGAAAGAAAGTAGGAGAAGGGAAGGTCACCTTCACCGCAGGGTCAGTTCTTGCAGCGGACGGCAAGGGTACAAACGTGTATTCCAAAGGAGGTGAGGCTACCTATACGATAACTGAAGCGGTCGCCACGCCACCACCGCCACCGCCACCACCATTCGCGGAAGACATTCCGGCTGCAGGCGAAGCATTCGGCGGTTCACCGCCTATCGCACCTGCTTTTACGTCGCTCACGCATCCAAAACCTGAAAACTTTTACGGAACGAGCACAGTAAAGATCGATTGGAAGATCCCGCCGGATGTCATCGGCATCCGCATGCTGTTTACAGACAAAGAAGATGCCGCGCCAAATGTGGTGTTAAAGCCTGATGCGTCATCATCGACCCAGTCAAACGTGGGAGACGGCACGTGGTACTTCTATTTGCAGTTCCGCAATGAAGCCGGATGGGGTGAGGTTGGGAAGCGAAAAATCATGATCGATACGGTGGCGCCAGCTGAATTTCAAATAGCTCTTTTAGATCAGGGAGACGACGAATTGCAACCGAAGTTCTCCATGAAAACGACCGACGATCTTTCCGGTATGGATCGGTACGAAATGTTTATTAACGACGCGCAGGTTGGTGTTGTGAAGGATGCAGATCTTGTAGAAGGTGCATTTGCGATACCACCACAAGCGGGAGGCCCCTCAAAGGTTTTAATTAAGGCGTATGACAAGGCGGGGAACATACGCGAGTCACAAAAAGATCTCACACTTCCGCTCGTTGCAAAGCCGGTAAAGGGTGCAAAAGCCGGCGAAGTTGTAGCTGCTCCGGGCTTCTTTACGGCAGAGCGAATACTGCTCATGATATTTACGTTTATCATAGGCATTCTTGCTACGATAAACTGGAATAATCGCAAAAACTCTACACGAGACCGACTGCACATACTTTCAGAAGTTGCTCAGGTACGTGATAAGAATGACAAAATATTCTCCGCGATGCGTGAAGAATTCGAGCAAATGGTCCAAGATTTAGACGACAAACCGCAGCTTACACCAGTCGAACGAGAACTTTTAGAGCGTATAAAGGAGGTCATTGAAGTGTCCGAAGAAATCGTTGACACTGGCATGGATAACCTTAAAAAGACCATTCGGGGATAACTTTTCGGATATGGATGGTTTTACCCCCGCGAATTGTCCAGTTGTGGCTTGAAATCAGGACAAAATCTCTGTTTAAGGGTGTTAAAATGGGGGAACGGATTGATGCCGCACGCGGCGTGTTTTCCGTGTAGAAAAATTTCCCGAAACTCATGAGGATCTCTCACCTCAATGTTCGCTTGAAACGCACTGTTGCGGTGCTTTTTGTTGCGGCGGTAATTGTTTCTGTTTTGTATAAAACCGGAGGCTACGTGGCTGCGTACCGAGAAACTAAAAATGCGCACATTTTCCCCACGACAGTCGTGGCGGAGGGTTGGAATAATCCGGAGGCGGCGCTCGCACAGGACTTGAGTCGCAATGCAGTCTATGAATCATTCACAACGACTAATTCAGCGCACCTATCGATTGGCGATAATTCACCGGTAACACCAAGTCTGGAGGATGTTGATACTCCGGTCGCTTCATCCACTGATGCCGTACTCGATATTGATAACGCGTCATCGACGCAAGAAGCGACAAAAACCCCGATAGAAGTTGTGCCCGAGAACGTTCTTCCTGTCGATACGTCGCCTGAAGCTAAGACACCATCGGAAAATACTCAGGAAGCTCCCGCGGAAGCTAGGGAGTTGCCGGCTGTGCCATCAGGTGATCAAGTCGATGCAACGAAAGCGCCGCCCGAAACGTCGAGCGTTTCTGAGGTATTTAAGAAATTTGTATATGCACTCGTTCCCACCGCATTCGCAACCACATCGGGTGAATCTGTAATAGGTTCGACTCAAACAGAGACCGATGCAGTTTCAGATGACGTGCCGACATGCTTCCTGCAACAAAAAGAATGTCACACGATCATGTTCACGGGATTCGCAGTCGGTGGGGAAATTACCGAGACGACCTTCCGAAGTGCGACCCTTAACTTTTCTTTTGCCGCGAATATCGGGGAGACCGAGCTCGTCGACGATAAGCTCGAAGTTCGCTATTACCGCAATGGTAAATGGCGTGAGGTTGGGGAGATATACCTGAACAAGCAGTTTTCAAATGCGTCCAACGGAGACTTTTTCTCTGCGACGCTTGATGATGTCGAATCGTGGGAAGATCTCTCAGATATACAGATCGTCATCGAGTATGACCGCAATAATGATTCAGCTGTAAATATGTATCTAGATGCTGTCTGGATAAATACCGAGTATCGCGAACTCCTCGGCGATGTGGTTGATGGTGAGGACGATGCGCCGCAAGTGCCAAATAACGTTGAGCTCGAGCTCAACACTGGTGGGGCTGTGAACGCGCTCGTGCTCGCTGACGGGACGCATATCACATTCCCGTACACCGATGACATCAATGATTCGCTCATGATCCGCACCGATAAGGCTATCTACAGTCAGAAAGGCGAAACCGTTTATGCAAGCCTCACCAATACGAGCAGCGTGTCAGATACTGTCAGCATCTACGCAGCATTCCCCCGCGGCTTCGGCAAGGTGATTGCAATCGAGGAGTTAAAGAAAAATGTGCCGACTACGATCGAGACTCCGCAGTATCAAGAGGTTACGTATTTTTGTGCGGCTGGATGGGTAGATGCCATGGCGTCTACGAGCGATGCAGTGTTCGTTTCAACGACCAAGAAAAGGGGCGAGGCGGTCTGTGCGGATTCGGGTGAGGTGCGTGCGTGTTCTTCGCTGAACAGTGACACTACCAATTGTTCTGTGTCGCAGGTACAGACCGGATCTGAGAGTGCGGTCTCGTATACGAGTGGTTGGGTTCCACTGTCGTTTTCTGCCGCACAGGGTGCTCAGAGTGAAGTAAAAAAGAGTCTACCGCCGCTTTATCGCGCCGTTGCAAAAACCGAATCTTCGATCGATATCTTGCCGGGACAAACCGTGTATATCCGCCTCAAGCTTGAATCTTCTGAAACCGACATGTTGCAGTTTGTACTCTATGCCCTCGGCGCAACAGTGAAGGGTGAACTCAATGGAGAGCTTTTGAAAGAGGAGTCAGTATTGGAAAACGAGGGAGACAATACCAAGGAATCCAGTAAAAAAGGCAATGCACGTATGTTCGGAAAAGCGGAGTTTGATGGCGATGAACTGCCGCAATTTAAATTCCAGTTCAAGTCGAAGCGCAACATTGTATCGCGCGGACTCAACGCGCTTCTGGGGCGCGGGAACGAATTTGGATTCGAGGACGTTACCTTCCGACGCGCGGACGGCACCGAGGTGACGCTTCCGGTTGCTGTCGAATATGGTGCCGATGGTCAGTGGACACTTGAAATAACTACACACCCACGCGGATTCCGTCCCGGCAAATACTCAGCAGAAATCACAATGCGCGAGGGTAGCGATGTGTTTACCGAATCGATTGAGTTTTATTGGGGGTTGCTCGCGATGAACACCAATCAGTCGTCGTACGTTCCAGGCGAGTCGGTGCCGATCGCTCTCGCTGCGCTTGACGACCTCGGCAACACTATCTGTGATGCCGTTCTTCGTCTGTCGGTTACAGATCCTTCGGGAACGACGACTGACGTACCGATAGAACAATCGGGGCTCTGCGGAGATAACAATGTCATTGATGTAGCCGACTACTTGGCAGTGTATACCGCTGGAGAGAGCGGTCGCTATACACTGGCGCTCACAGAATACGATAGCGAGAACAGAATTATCCATCGCATGTTCGATACCTTTGACGTGCGCGAAAATGCACCATTCATCATTCGGCGCGCCGGCATGACTCGCATCTATCCGGTTGCCGCGTATAGCATGGATATCGAGGTATTCTCTGCAAACGGCTTCGTTGGTGAGCTTGTGGAATCAGTTCCGTCGGACTTTGAAATACTTGCGTACGACGGTGCGGAAGTGCGTATGTATGGCGGTGCCAAGAATCTTGTATGGAAGCTTGATATCGCACCAGGGGAACGCATGCAGGTTTCGTATACGTACGATGCACCGGACCTCTCGCCGTACATGTTCTTGCTCGGACCAGCAAAAGTGCAGGACGGAGCCGGTATTCCATTCGAAGAGCCACGACAATGGAAACTTGCGTCGGATGCCGTTGGCAATATGCTTTTGTATTGGGACCAAGTATGGATCCCCACCGGATGGACATGCGTCTCATGTTTACCGGCAGACTCTTTCTATCAGCGATTTATAATGGGATCGTCAACTGCGGGCATAAACGGCGGTAGTGCGACTCAAACGCACACTGCAACCGGTGTCGTTAATGGGACGACGACCGGCGGCGTGAGCTCCACGGGCGGCGGCGGCGCGGATGCCGCAGTGCTCGCTCACACACACACCTATTCTCCGACCATTGCAAGCACCAGTACGCTCCCGCAGTATCGCCAGCTTGCAGTGATTCAATTCAGCTCCGCCGGTGAACCGGCTTCGATTCCTGCTGGGGCGATCGCCATTTTTGATGCCGCGGTTCCGACAGGCTGGACGCGCTATAGTGCACAAGACGGCTACTTTGTCCGCAGCGAAAGCACGAGTACGGTCGCCACAACGGGGGGGACAGATAATCATTACCACGCGGTCACTGGTACAACAGGCGCGTCGGTCAGTAACACGAATGCACCGGGTACCACTGGTGTTTCAACAGCTTCCGATACACATACGCATACCGTGAGCTCCTCGACGTCGCTCGTGAGCAATAATCCTCCATACGTTCAAGTCATTCTAGGAAAATTAACTGCAACAACGACACCACCAATAGACATGATTGCCATGTGGTCGGGGGATGCGCCGGCTGGATGGAATTCTCTTTCCAGCACGTCATCAGTCATGTCTGATCGCTTCCTCAGGGCGGCCTCATCATATGGACCAGCCGGTGGATCGGCGACTCATTCTCACACCAATATATCTGGGGTTGTCTCCGGTGTACCGAGTGCAACGGTTTTGCGCACCGCGAACGCCGCCAATGCGGATGCGTCTGGTGACCACATTCACTCTGTCGACGTTACTGGTTTTTCTACAACAGATGGGCGACCGCCGTTTCGTACAGCAGTCATAGCAAAACGTACTGGCGTTACGCCACTGGTACCGAATTTGTACGATGTTCCGTTTGCATTTGAAAAGACGGGCACGTCAACCCCACGAATTGAATTCTCCGCATACGATCCCGTTGGAGCCGATTCGGTTATATACCAAATACAGTGGGATGACGATGCCGACCTCGATACAGCACCACTGGGTGATCGGACATCTGATGTGGAAACCGGATGTTCGCCAAACTGTTTTACAAATGTTGTGACACCGGCTGATACGTCGCCGTTCAATGAGGGGGAGAAAGTGCGCTTTACGATTCCCACTGCACTCGTCTCTGGAGAAACCTACTACTGGCGCGTGCGGGCAAAGCTACCAACAACTTCGTATGGATCGTGGGCGACAACCACGAGCTTCACCTACGTGGGGGGAATCGATCCGTCACAATGGTTGCAAACCACCGACGCCCAATTCGATCTCAATACATTGAGTGGTGTACAAACATATGGTGCCAACAGTGCGCGGCTTACGCTTGCGGCGGAAACCGAGGCTATGATCGCATACGGAGAGGGTGTAGTAACTACTCCGCGCTACCGTCTTTGGAGTGGTACTGGGTGGAGTGCTGAAGCGTCGGCGCTCGATGTGAGCGGCGTGGTGCAATGGGTTGCTGTAAAGGGTGGCACCACGCGAGACGAATACGTTATGGGCGTGCAAGATGCAAGCAGCGACGTGAATGTGCAGGTGTACAACGGTACGACTGACACGTGGGGCAACCTCCAAGAAGTCACAGCAACGATTGCTAATATCAACCGCCGGGGATTTGATGTCGCGTATGAGACGACTTCGGGTGATGCGCTTGTGGTGTTCTGCGACGGGGATGCTGACCCGTCGTACTACGTGTGGAATGGCAGCACATGGACAATTGGCGGCATCGTCAACCTCACGAGCATCAATAACTGCGAATACATCAAGCTCGCCTCTGATCCGCTTTCGGATGAAATTATTGTCGTTTCGCGTGATACTGGTGCAGGTTACGAAGCTCAAGTGTGGAGCGGAAGCGCATGGGGTAATGCTCGTACGATCGGATCGATGGTCGATACCGATCACGAAGGCATTGCGCTCTCATATGAAGACTCAGGTGATCAGGCGATTGTAACGGTTTCAAACGGTGCGGGTGCGAGCTTCGCATGGACGAGCTGGAACGGCTCTGAATGGAGTATCAACACGACCCAAGCACTTGGTGATGACTTTGAGTGGGGAATGCTCCGTGCCGACCTTGGCAGCGACAATATGTCACTTTGTTACATCGATCAAGATGCAGATATTGGGGCAGTTTTATGGGACGGAAATGCGTGGGGAACATTTTCCGAACGTGATGTGAACGGAAATGCCAACACCGGAAGTGCGGTGGATTGTCAGTATGAGACTTCTGCGGGTCGCGATGGCTTTCTTATGCTGCCGTATTCCGATACAACGAATGCCCGCTATCAGATTTGGAACGGAACATCGTGGGCGACTGAGCAATCCATCAGCACGATTCAAGACTCAGCGACCGTATCAGCCATTCGAACCGGTAACGGCTCAATCCTTTCGGTGTTTAACGACGATGTGAGAACGCAATTCGATTTTTCATACTGGAATGGTTCTTCCTGGTCGACGATCGATACACTGGAAACGTCACCATCAGTCGCTGTCGCGCCGTTTTTACAGCCATTTGCCATGACAGCAAAAATATATCAGTCGTCGAGCGGAACCATGACCTCAGCCGTTATTGATTTCGATGTAGTACCGAGTCGTCCTACGTGGGGGGAAGTTTCGTTCATCTCAACGGAGTCGACCGGCACCGACGTTAAGGTGCAGGTCCTGTATGAAAGCGCCGGCGTGTGTAACACCCTCGTGCCGAACGCAACGCTTCCGGGAAACAGCACCGGATTCGATGCAACCTCAAGCCCGATCAATATTTCCGCGTTGTCTACATCGACATATAACCGTATTTGTTTACGGGCTACCCTCAGTACCACCAACTCCAATGCGCCCACGCTTAACGATTGGACAGTGACATGGGAGCGGCAGGCGTACCTGACGCAAACACATTTCAAGTGGTATGCGAATGCCGCATCCTCACTCACACCAACCGATGCGTGGCCATCCGGCACGACCGACCTCGCTGAAGATTCTGCGATTCCGATTGCCTATGCTCCTTCTCCCAATGATGTGTTGCGACTCCGATTGGCGGTGCTGAGCGAAAATGTTGCGGCAGCAGCGGGCGATCTTCGTTTGAAATTGCAGTATGCCGATGGCGCATCGTGTAGCGCATCAATGACGTGGCTTGATGTCGGTGCCATTGGTTCGACGACCGCCAAATGGCGTGGCTACGACAACGCATCGCTCGCCGATGGCGCGACATTGCCAACACTGGTTCTTTTGACAACTGACTCAAAGGAAACGTATGAAGAAGCGAATGATTCTGCGTACAACCCAAACAGTATCGCAGTCGGGAATGAGGGGGAATGGGACTGGGTCGTGCAGCATAATGCGACGGGAAACACAAATTACTGCTTCCGTGTTGTAACGGACGGCGGCGCTACGCTCAATGAATACGATCTCTACCCGAGTCTAATCACGAATAGTCCACCGGGGGCACCCACGCTTGAAGCGCCGTTCAACAACGAGTCACTCGCATCTACAACGCCGTGGTTTCAATTTGTTTCTGAAGATCCGGAATCTGATGACGTCACGTATCAAATCCAGATCGATGACGATTCGGCGTTCGGGTCGATTACTGTCGATCGCGATTCGCAGACGAATTCCGATGACTTCTCGAATTTGATCACTCCATCAGACAAAGACCCGTACACGGCTGCACAATCGGTTCGCTTCATACCTACAACCGCGCTCACCAACGGCACTACCTACTATTGGCGCGTCCGCGGCAAAGACCGTACGAGGTCAACTGAGTGGAGCTCGTGGTCGACCGTGCAAAGTGTCACGATCGATGCCGCAATCTCGGTTTCTACATGGAAGCAGACCACGTTGTACCAATTTGCGACGAATAATCATGATGACACGGAGGCTACATCGACGAACGATGTCGTGATCTCGACTGGCTTCACCTACGGTACAACATCGAGTACGCTCATTGACTTTGATTGGAAAACAACCGGTAACGCATGGGGTTCACTCTCATTTAACGACACTGAGATCACAAGCAGTATCCTGTATCATATCGAGTATTTTAATGGGGCCGCATGGGTGCTCATTCCCGACGCAGATCTGAATGGAAATGCCGCCGGATATGGCACGTCCCCGATCTCGCTGCTCTCAGTGAGTCCCACAATATACAATCAGATTCGTATCCGAGCCGATATGACTAACAGCGGAGCGACACCGCGTCTCCTCGACTGGACGATCGCATGGGGCTATGCGGTTGAGCAGCCAACCATGACCGCGCTCTTTGACAACGAAAAGGCTGCGACGACCACGCCAGCGTTCACTTTCAAATCAACCGACCCGCAAAGTGATGATCTCGTGTACGAGGTATCGATTTCAACGACTCAGGATTTCACAGCATCCACGACGCGGCGTTCAAGTTTGCATGCGGGATTCATTAACACCGCTTCCTCTACAGATCTCACACCATTCACGCAAAATAATCTGATTAGATTCACGCTACAAGCCGCCGACGCGTTGACCAATGGCACGACATACTGGTGGCGTGTCCGTGCGATCGATCCTTCGGGCGGTAATACGTGGTCGGTGTGGTCAGATCTGCGCTCATTTACGATCGATACATCGATCCTCGTTTCGACATGGTTTCAAACAACGAATGAACAATTTCTCTCGGACACCTTTTCAAGCGTAGAAACGAGCGCAGGCAGTGTTCAGATCACGTCAACAATCAGTGAGGCGTTCATGGTTTATGCAGAGGGCACGGTGCAAGTACCACGCTTCCGTATTTGGAATGGAACCGCGTGGGGAAGTGAACTCTCCGGTGTTTCAGTCGGCGACACGATTCGCTTTACTGAAGCGGCCGCTTCACCCACGCGCGATGAGTATCTCATTGCGACGGAAGGATCGACGGGCGTTGTGGATGTGCAGGTCGTCAATGGCGTTACTGATAGTTCGGGAAATAGCGCACGAGTTAATACTGCGGTGTCGGATCCGACACAGCGTGGATTTGATATTGCCTACGAAACGAGTTCTGGAGATGCGCTCGCGGTATCGTGCTACGGCACAGAGGCAACCTACCGGGTATGGAACGGGAGCACATGGACAGCTACCTCTACGATTACCCTTGCTGTTTCGACTAACTGCGAATGGATAAAAATGATCTCGGATCCGATTTCCGATGAAATAATTATGATCGTACGGGACACTACAACCGGCACGACAGATTACGAAGCACTCGTATGGAGCGGATCGGCATGGGGTAATTCATTGACACTCGGCTCGCAGGTCACCGTTGCAAATGAAGGAATTGCTGCGGAATACGAGGAAAGTGGCGCAGAAGCGATCGTGGCAGTATCAAATGGCGCGAATAATAATTTTCTCTGGAGCGCGTGGAATGGAGCCGTCTGGTCTGCAACTTCGACTGTAGCAACCGGAAATGACTTTCAGGGCGGTCGCATTGTTCGCGATGCAGGAACCGATCGCATGACAATGTGTTACATCGATGCGGATTCTGACATCGGATATGCGCTCTGGACAGGCTCAACATGGAGTGGCACGACCGAGGTTGAACTATTGGGTAACAGTGTAAACGGTCGACCGGTGTCGTGTGAATACGAAACTGCCGGATCACGAGATGGATACGCGACTATGGTTCACTCCGACACTATCCAAGTTGAATCACAGTCGTGGAACGGTACTGCTACTACGGCACCCGCAATTTTGAGCACGATCAGCGACTCAGTAGAACTCCGCACAGCACGGACCGGAAACGGGCTCATTCTATTGCTCGCATATGATGACTCAAACACCCAATACGACTTCTCGTTTTGGAACGGGACCTCGTGGTCCACGAAACAGGTGATAGAAACGACCTCAATTACGACTGTCGTGCCACCCACCATACCAATCGACATCGTCGCTCGGCGCTATCCGGCATTTATCGCCGGAACAGTAGAATCATCGACGATCACATTCAGTAACGGAAGTGGTCCGAAGTGGGGATCGATCACTTTTAGTAAAACAACACCTGGCGCAAGCTCTGTTCGATTACATCTGTACTACCTCACTTCCACGAGCTCATGGGCGATCATTCCCGATAGTGCGCTTGCAGGCAATGTACTCGGCACGACCACCTCGCCGATCGATATTTCGAATGTAAACCGAATTACCTATAGCACACTCCGCATGATTGCGGACCTTGCGTGTGTCGCGGGCAATTGTCCGACGCTGAATGACTGGTCGCTCTCATGGGCGCAAGGCATCAACGTTACAGGAACGGTTCAGGCATACGACCAGTCTACAAATGTGACGAGTGGTACCGTTGCCGTTGCGGTAAACGGTGTCATTCAGTCTGGGAAATCTGCAACAATATCCGCCGGTACATTTTCGATCGCCAACGTAACGGTATTCCAAGACGACATCGTGACGGTCTTTGTGGATGGCGCGGCTGAGGCAAATGAAGCGGTGGCTATTACGAAGTACGACGGCAACGGCGATATTACGGGAATCAATTTGTATGAGCACCACCTTTCACTCGGGTCAGTCGATAATCCAACCGTCACCAATACAAATATTTCTCAGTACGATAATTCCGTCTCGAGTGATGAAGATATATTCTACGACGTTGATGCGGGAAACGATCTTTCAGCATGTCTCGCAGCATCCGGTTCATGTTCGGACGTTGAAATAATCGTCAAAGCCTCAACAATATATCGGCCAGACAGCGCTTCGAGCGGGAATGTTACAGCGTACGGAATAGAAAATAACGGCACAATATCTGCCGACGGCAACACGATATCGCTCTCCGGTTCATGGGACAACAATGCGACGTTCAATAAAGATTCGTCAACTGTTGTGTTCACTGCGACAAGTTCCACGCAAACGATCGATTCAACCGGTGCAAGCGTTTCCGCATTTCAAAATGTCACATTCGGCACGTCGGGTACTGCTACATGGACGCTGGGAAGTACGCTCGATATCGATGGGAACCTTGCGGTGAACTTCGGTACCCTCTCTCTCGGTTCGAGGGCGCTATCAATTGCGGGCAACCTTAGTTTTGGGGCAAGCGGCATTTTCTCCAAAGGCAGTGCGACCACAACCTTCGATGGCTCAACGAGCGCCACGTGGACAGACAACACAGTGGCAAAGCAGGATATCGGCACAGTTCTGATCGATGGTACGAATAAGACTGTCACGCTCGCGTCAGCTGCGAAAGCTACGAACATAACGATCGGAAGTGACGA
The DNA here is from genome assembly GCA_046594495.1 of Minisyncoccia bacterium. Classification (GTDB taxonomy): domain Bacteria; phylum Patescibacteriota; class Minisyncoccia; order Phycocordibacterales; family UBA2100; genus UBA10103. Next base: position 14,444 of record JBKJSQ010000083.1, read on the forward strand.
CACGTTGAGTGCAGGAAGTAACTTCGCGCTTGAGGTCATTGGTAATTGGACAAATAACAACACGTTTATTGCACAAAGTGGAACTGTTACGTTCTCCGCAACGACGTCTGGCAAAACAATCACACCGGGCTCTTCAAGCTTTTACAATGTTTTGTTTAACGGTGCCGGCGGAAACTGGTCGTTCGTAGGTCCGGTCACCACGGGGAATGACTTCACTATCACAACAGGCACCGTGACACTCCCGAGTTCGACGACCACAGTGACAGGCAACTTCGCCAATACCGCATCCTTCCAGCACAATAACGGGGCAGTGTTATTTAATTCCTCCTCTGCGGGTAAAACTATTTCGGTAGCATCATCGAGTTTCTACGACCTCTCGTTCAATGGATCCGGTTCGTGGTCATTCAGTAGTTCAAACGCCACATCCTCACGCCACGTGTTTATTTCCCAAGGAACGCTCACATTGCCGTCCGGCACATTCGAGGTTGGCGGATCATTCCTCAAATCTGCCGGATCATTCACTCATAACAGTGGAACACTGAAGCTGACTGCAAATACCGCACAAACGATCCACCTATCTGGCTCGAGCGCATTCAACATGACCTTTGCAGGGTCCGGTGGCGCCTGGTCATTCGTCGACACGTCCGCAACATCGACCGGTACGGTGCGGTTCGAGAGCGGCACCGCAACACTCCCGTCCGGGACATTCGCAGTCGGCGGCTCATGGACGGTAACAAGTGGTGCTTTTTCTCACAATAACGGCTCGGTCCGCTTCAACGCTACAGCTTCAGGATTCACGATCCAACCGAGCACGTCGTTGTTTTACAATATGCTTTTCGATAGTGCGACCGGCGGGTGGACAATTTCGCAGAGTGCAACGTCGACGAACAATTTTATTTTGAACAATGCTGCAACGTTTACGCTCTCGAGCGGATTGTCGCTTGGAGTTGGTGGGACATTCACCAATTCACTTGCGCCCGCATCTACCACGTGGACGGGATCTCAGCTCACGTTGTATTCGGGCGGTACATATTCCATTAACACTAAAACAAACGGTGGTGATACGTATGCAACGCTCATTCTCTCAACGAGTACGAAGGTGAGCATGTGGAATTCATCGACGACAATCGCGGTTGTCAATTCCGGAAGTTCACTCTATTCGCAGGATAATGCGGGCGTTGACGGTGATCTCTATATATACGGTACCTACGTGCGTGGTTCCGGAACGGAATACTGGACCTACGCAAATGACTTCGACGGTACCGCACTCGGTGGCAGCTCTCGCGCAGTGAATGTGAAGATCGCATCCTCATCCACGCTCACATTCAACGGTGGTCTTTTGCAGTTCCTTGGATCCGCTACTGCTTCAACGACGGTCGCAAATCAGGGAGTCGGCGCATACGCGTTCAATGTGGCGGGCGGCACCATTAATGCGCAGTACTACCGTGTTCGGAATACTGACGCGAACGGCCTCAATATATCCGGCACCGTTTCGGTAACCTCGCTTGCCGACGGTGATTACGTCCTGAGTACAAACAGCGGAACGATGCTGAGTGTCGCGAGTACCGTGATCGATGCGAATGCGGCGCTACAAATTCAGCGTGTGAGTTTCGCAACCTCGACCGGTATCTCTGCTGGATACAACGTGACCGAAACGGGAACCCCATCATCGTATTGGTGGTTCCGTAATCATTACGGTGCGTATGCCAGCGAGAATTACGACTCAGATCCGGGCGGAAATCCGGGGTACATTCGATGGGACGACTCAAACCTTGCGATCACGGTCTCCGGCCGAGTCTACTCCGACAAGGGATCAACAGCGATCGGAAATCCTCCATGCGATGGCTCGACGCAGTCTGTACGACTCGTCGTGAATGGCGGCACATCGTATACCGGCTCGTGTAACGCGGGTACCGGTGCATATTCAATTTCAGGTGTCGCAGTCGTAGGCGATATCGTGCTCACTGCGTATCTCAATACCAATGGCGGTAAGCGCGCCGTTACCGTGAGCCGAACACCTATTACCGATGTGACGAACTTCGATCTGTATGAAAACGCCGTCATCGTGCGACACGAAGACACATCCCCGATCACGATTGCACAGGTCGCTACATATACAAGTGTTCAGGATTCTGACATTCCATTTACTGCTTCGACAAGCTCGCCGCCTGCAACGCTGGTCTTACAACCGAATACCGAGCTCTTCATCTGGGCGGGTAAAACCTTTACTCCGGGAGGAAATGTAACACTCACGAGCGGAGGATCCGGCGACGTGCGTGACGGCCGGCTCATGCTTGCAACGAGCTCCGCATTTATTTCGACGGGATCTGAAGCGCACAGCATCGGTGGCGGGCTCTCCATAGCATCGAGCGCTCTATTTACGACGGCAAGTTCAACGTTTACCTTTACGGCAACCACATCCGGGAAGGTGATCTATGCAACCGTTCCGGTTTCGTTCCACAACCTCGTCTTTAATGGATCGGGCGGTGGATGGTCGCTCATTTCTTCCGCCACATCAAGCGTGAGTAACTCATTTGCTATGACCGCGGGCACGCTCTCGGGTACCGGAGATCTCAATGTGTCATCCGGCAACATGATGGGCGCGGGTACGATTGCCATGACAGGAGGCACCGTTCAACTCTCGTCCACAGGATCGTTTGGCGGAAGTCTGCCGTGGAGTTTCAATAGTCTGATTTTCGGATCGGGCACCACGCACACGACATCGAAAACTGGAGTCGGCTCCACAACTGTTTCCGGTACGCTCATCGTGTCAACTGGACAAACCTTGAATGCGAGTTCCACAAACTGGGTTTTGTCAGGCGGCGGTACACCGTTTGTTGTAAACGGTACCTTTAATGTACAAACCGCTCCGTTTTTCTTTACCGCGAGCACTGCCGCAACGATTGCGGATACTACATACGCCGCGCTCAG
>JBKJSQ010000127.1:0-4094 GCA_046594495.1 Minisyncoccia bacterium
ATATTGGTACTTTGGCTATGGCAGCAATATGAACTCGCAGGTGTTTCAGGGGCGCCGAAAGATGTGTCCGACCAAAATTGAACGCGCCGTACTCAAAGACTACAGGCTCGTATTCAATCAACCGGGTGTTCCGTGGCTTGAGCCATCGTTTGCAAATATTGAAGAAGCGAATGGTGAATATATTGAGGGAGTGCTGTACGAGATTACCGGCGCCGAGATGGTTCGGCTGGATATTTCCGAAGGTAACGGTGCGTACGACATCGTAACCTCGCGCGTGGAAGGCGAGGTGAGTGGGCCGGTCACTGCACACACCTTTGCCACAAAGAATGTAGCGAGCGGATTGCATCCATCACTACGTTACATGAATCTGCTTATTACTGGAGCACAAGAGCACGGTCTCTCCGATGAATGGATTCAGATGCTGCGTCAGGCACCGTATACCAGTGCGGGAATTTCGCGCCATTTGTATCCGATAATGCGTACGATTAACAAATTATTTGTTTCGGTGGGTCTGCCGCACCCGTTCCGCTGGTGGAAGCGCTACCATATTAATAAAGCAAAGCGTCAAAGCAGCGCTCTATAGAGCCGTGAATTGGTATTGACAGACATTGACATACGTGTCGTTATGTGATATTGTCTTGCCGGCGTCCACTGTGGGCGACAGAGCGAAAAAGGGGAGCGACTCGAATGAGCTATGGCATTTTGGATCTCACGGGCAGCAAAATGGGCTACGGATTCGGCATCAGCGGATTCGGCATGATGACCGGTATTGCGCCGATCGCGATAAACGGCGCGTACCAGCAACTCTCGTTTACACCTTACGGAGTTACCATCAATCATCATATCGATTGGAGCGCCTCCACCGCGAATTCGTGGTGGAACGGACCATTCAGTGGTGGCGAATGGAACAATCGGGGTGGAAGCCTTGACGTGATGACCACGTGGTCCCCATGGACCGGAAACTACTCGCAGTCGTTCGATTTACGCACCTACGAATCGTGGGGCAGTTACTTCAATGGCCCGGGCTTGTCGATTTCCGACTCGAACTTTCATGGTGAGCGGACGTACGAATCCCACAATCGTGATCCGTACGGCTCTAGTGACCAATTCGTGTTCTCGGCGGACAATTCCGCCGATTCCACGATCGCGACCGGTACGATGGTGCAATCGTTGCATCACGACGACCACCGCACCATCGCCGACATCAAGTGGAACACAGCGTTCCAGAACGGGCATGTCGCCGAGCAGCGGATCGACAAGCACGATGTCATGACGGTGTGGGACGAGGGATTCTTCGCTCAAAGCCGACAGGACAGCACGTTCCACGAAGCGAACATCGTTATCGCGGATATCACTCCGCCGTGGATGTTCGAACCTTCACACGATTGGATGTTGAAGGGCTGATCTTTCCGCGAGGGACACAAAACAAAAGGCCGCGATTCAATCGCGGTCTTTTTTATTTATATGACAGATTAATGTGCTTAGTGTTTTCCCACACTTCCGGTAACAATCAGTTCATGTCGTGCCTGCATGAGTGTGCCGCATAAGAGCTTCGGTGGGATGATAGATCGCACCGAGGAGTGTTTCGGTGGTCGATGAATGAGTTCCCGACCTTGCGTCGCGATCAGTGCTTCTTGTGCGATCAAGTCCTGACGCAGTCGAGCGCGGATCATTTGTTCTATGCAGAGGTGATGTGAAAGCGAGCCATACACATAACGCTGGTTGTTCCACCACACATATTTGTCGTCCGCCTTATTGCCGACACGCTGCGCTTCACGCGCACTCTCCATAAGTGCGATTATTCGCCTCCGATCCATGGGAGGAAACCGAATAGCGTTGGCAAACCCCTCCATTGAACGAACTGATACGTGATCGTGTGCAAACGGCGCGTCTGCAAACGGGCAGAGTATTCGACCCTCCTCCTTCGAAGACTTCAGGTGCACGTTCAGAACATTCTTCTTTGCCTTTTTTCGAGACATGGCCGCACCATCCTTGCTTGTTGCGCTCTACGCATTGTGACCCACAAATGCGCCACAGCAATCCCCATGCGCTCATATTGTCTCTCCTCAGTAAATATTAGCGCTTGCGCAGTACAATCCGAAAGTTACTGTGTCAATGAGCGGTACAGATGTACAATGGATGCTATATGCCACATTTCCATGGAGCACGCGGACCACTGGTATTCATGGCACTCGTACTTCTAGCGTGTGCAGTCGTATTCATTTACAGCGAGGAAGCCACCGCTCCCACCATTGAGATAAGCGAGCGACCGCAGGACACTGCGTATCAGGAAGAGGCATACAAAAATCGTGCAATGAGTATAGAGACCTACATTCAAATGAATATTAGTTCTCTGTCACCTGTACAAGAGGTACTTGGTGGCACGTTCTACGTTACAGAGGTAAAAGCAAGTAATGGGAGTGGGGTAGTGCAATATGAAGACGGCCACCAAGCCTACACCGCCGATTTTACATATACACACACTGATCAACGCGGATATGCTGTCACAAAATTTCGCGTGCGAGAACGGTAATGGCACAGTCTCCAATAACTCCAGAGACAAATCGAGCTACGCGCTCAGCAAAATATGTTACCTGCCATCTCATGGGGTATACTCATAATCCATGAGCGATATAAAAGATAAAAATTTAGCAGAACAGGGAAAGCAGCGCATTGAATGGGCAGAGCGAGACATGCCGGTTCTTAAAGCAGTGCGCGAACAATTTGAAAAAGAACAGCCGTTTAAAGGGAAGGGTATGGCAGCGGTACTGCACGTAACTGCAGAAACTGCGAACTTGGTTCGCACGCTTAAGGCGGGGGGAGCAAACGTAATGCTCGCAGCGTCCAATCCGCTCTCCACGCAAGACGACGTGGCGGCGGCACTTACGCATGAGTACGGTATCGAAACGTTTGCAATTAAAGGAGAGACAACCGAAACATTTTTTTCGCACATCGAAGCACTCATCGCCGCAAAGCCAGTGCTCACGATGGATGACGGCGCAGACTTGGTTACCCAACTCCACCAAAAGCATGCAGAGATGCTGCCATCGATGCTTGGTGGTACCGAGGAAACTACAACCGGTGTGATTCGCTTACGGGCAATGCACAAAGATGGTGCACTCAAAATGCCTATCGTTGCGGTGAATGATGCAAAAACAAAGAACATGTTCGATAACCGCTACGGCACCGGACAATCAACGCTCGACGGCATTATCCGCGCAACCGACATATTGCTTGCGGGCAAAACGGTGGTTGTTGCCGGATACGGATGGTGCGGTAAAGGTCTTGCCGCGCGCGCAAAGGGTATGGGTTCAAATGTGATCGTAACTGAAATCGATCCGGTTAAGGCACTCGAAGCCGGCATGGATGGCTACTACGTTATGCCAATGGCAGAAGCGGCAAAAGTGGGAGACTTGTTCTGCACAGTGACCGGCAATGTGGATGTCATTCGTGCTGAACATTTTAAGGTAATGAAAGACGGTGCGATGGTATGCAACTCCGGACATTTTGACGTGGAGATTAATCTGGTAGAGCTGCGTGCGCTCGCGGGCGCTGATCCAAAGCGAGTGCGCAACAATGTACAGGAGTACATGGTAGGGACGAACCGCATCTACGTACTTGCTGAAGGTCGTCTCGTAAACCTCGCAGCTGCAGAGGGCCATCCGGCTTCCGTTATGGACATGAGCTTTGCTACACAAGCACTTGCGAGCGCGTGGATGGCTACGCAGCCGACTCCGCTTGCAGCGGGAGTGTACGAGGTGCCGGATGCTATGGAGCAGCGCGTAGCGAGTCTTAAGCTTGCCGCGATGGGTATGAAAATGGATGTGCTTACAACAAAACAGGAAGAATATCTCAACTCTTGGCAGCACGGCACCTAATTCGCAAGGTTCAACCATGCGAAATAATCGTGTTAGAGAAATCGCAAGGTTGAACCTTGCGAATTTTCTAAACGCACTGCGTTGGGCATGTAAATAAATGTGGCTCACACCAAAGCAGGAAAAATATCTGAATTCGTGGCAACACGGAACGCAGTGTTTGTCAAAAGACGCATGTAATAAGCTGATGGTCTCATTGTTTTGGACGCAGATATGACA
>JBKJSQ010000122.1:0-5926 GCA_046594495.1 Minisyncoccia bacterium
CCGCGGTATCCATTCGAGCTCCAGTTGTCTGATTCATGATAACAACCTGTGTGTTGGCAGGCATGTCATAGAATTGTGCGGCAACTTCTCGCGCATCAACTGCACCAAGTACAATCCGCGGACTCCCAGTCGGACTTAATCCGGTAAAGGCAAACGGCGCATCTGATTTATCGTCGACGTAGCCCGATCCGTCGGCTTTTTGTCCTGTGATATAGATTTTGTAGACATTAGGTAGTGACGCTTCTATGCCAGACGGCACCCAGCGATACGCACATGATGTACAGGTAGACATGTAATCCTTTTCTAACCACATGAGCCATTGGTCGTTTTTATACACTGCGATCGAAACCGATTTCACACCAGTCTGCGACCATTCGATAGAATGAGGTTCATTGAGTCGGATTTGCTCGCCACCATTTGGGCTCAGCACCCGAATCGATGATAGAGGCTGCGGAACACCTTCTACGATGAGACTGACGTTTTTTGCCACTTGTCGCTTCCCATATATCGTTGTATCGATTGGATACGGATCATTAGACACAACAGAAGCCTGCGTACAACCGATATGGATGAACGTAGTAGGTCCAACCCCCTGTGTATCAATACGCACTGACATGGAGCCACTATTAGAAACATTTGTCGGATAGCCACCGTTGAATGTTCCACTTATGTAACAACCTGTCAGTCCCGATGTAGCTGACCATTTTACTGTAACTAATTGCCCGTTTTTCACTGTGACCGGCCCAGTAGACCCATCAACCGTAAGTGATATTGGCGTCGGCAGAATAGTGAACGGTCCGTCTGAGCGATCCGAGGCTCCTGTTTCGTTGTTTACGACACGGATGTAGTAATTGCTCCCCGAATCAACGAGTCTCTCGTTCATATTGTTGTCATTCGCAAACCCCGTAATCCAGTGAATCGACGCCTTACCACTTGGAATGACACTCCCAAGAGTAGTGAACGTGCCGTCAGAATTCTTTTTTTCCAGGAAGGCGTTCACGGCACGAGACGGGTTAACGTCAGGGTTATAGCTGTATGGCTGCCACGTAATGGAATTCATTGTGGACAATTCCCACTGCTCGCCGCCATTTGGCGCCGTAACAGTGATGCCTGCAGGCGTCGGCAGCGTACCTGGATTTATGATCGCGCTTTGATCTATGCCGTTCGAATTGAAGAATGTACACACTCCACTGTCGTTTCGACCGAATTTTTCATCACGTACGATGACACACTTCGCTTGGCAACTTTCAAAAGTAGTATTGGCGTCCGCTGCAATATCGTTTGTCGCGAGACTATTGCCCGATGCATATGTGCACGTAGGGCCATATGCATTCGACGTGGTACGAACTAAGACCCGGTCGGAGACCGTCGCACCTCCAATGGTGCTGCACTTGAGGGAGAAGGTTGTATCGCTGTCTATACGGACTTCGCGGGAACCAGATCCGACAGCCTTTTCCAAGACTTCAGAACCGCGACCTCCGCGGAGTTCACAGTACGACATGCCTGATATCGCCCACGAAACAGTCGCGATGGTATTTTTTTGGATCGATATTGGACCGTCGAGACCTGCAACTTTAAGATCAATCGAACTTTCGGAAATAGGCATCGAGCCACTACATACCTGTGCGATTTTTGCACGAGTGAGTGAGCCTGCAATGCCATATGCCGGAAGGCCGTACTTTTTCTGAAACGCGATCACGTGGCGCTGTGTATTTGCACCAAAGTAGCCTGAGACGAGTGTTTCCTCATCAACACCCAGATGGTCTGCGAGGAAGATCTGGAGCTCACTCACTTGGCCGCCCGTCGAAGCGTCTCGCGCACCACGCTGGAGCGTGCGCGTAAGATTTGGGCATGATGAGCGGTAGTATTCTCCCGAGCCATAGTCGTCCGGCGGCAGCTGTGAAAGCGCAATCTTTGCGCCCGCAACAGTGCCACGTGGAGTGCGATCTATCATCTCTCGAAGAACTACTTCGAGATCGAATAAGGCGCTCGTGAGCTGGCTTCGCATGTCGACCCCGATTTGCTGACCCACTGGTGCGTCAGGAGCGAAAACAACGTTGGAAACGCTATCTGCCGAGACGATTGAGTATGAAAACGCGAAGTGCGCGAGGACGACAAAGGTAACGAATGCGAATGAAGCGCGGCCAAAAATTGAGTAAGACATCTCTCTAAAGTGCTAAGGATATTAAATGCGAACATCTAATACCGGTTGGCGCCTGTTGGGATAGAGAGAATCTCCCGAGGGCATTGCAAACCGATACAGCACCACTAGAGAGAATAGTAGTACGCGTAGTATTGCATGAAGAAATCATCCGCCATGTCATTACGGACACACCTGTGGATAACGGACAATGCGTCCGTTTGTCCGTTAAACAAAAAGCGCCTTGTGGGGCGCTTTTTGTTTCGTATGTGACAGTTTATTTGCGACTCGCGACGATGTCGTATTGGACGTTTCTCGGCGCCACCGTGTAGTGCGAGAACTCGAGGTTTGGTACACCGCGGCCTTCGGTAAGCGAGCGAAGCTGCGTGGTGAATCCGAAGAGTTCGGAAAGGGGCACTTTTGCCATAATGAAATCACCTAATATGCATCCGCCCGTTTCGAAATATGGTGAATCAGTATGACCTCCTCGTCACGATCGAAAAGGACGCGATGTACCCCAATGCGCATGCGATAGCCCCCAACTGGCGGCTGTAGTTTTTTAACGTGTTTTGCATGAACACCCATATGCTTCAGTTCGTCGATTGCGATGCCAATTTTTCCTCGGATCTTTGGCGGAAGCCCCTCGAGCTCTTTCTTCGCTGACGCCTTAAGAAGCACCTTATACATACTTCACCCGAATCTTCTCCCAATCGATCAGAATGTCTTTCGCAGTCCTCATCCGAGCCGCCGCAAGATCAAGCGCATCGCGCAAATCTTCCACAAGATCGACTCCTACGATTGAGGCGACTGGGATACCGTCTTTTTCGAGCACAACAACATCCCCATTCTCTCGAACACCTTTCACGACCGCCCCGAGATTTACGCGCGCTTTTGAAATAGGAATATTTTTAGTCATATGCATTCATATTGATGAATATGCATCAATGCTACGCCATTTCTCATACAGGTCAAGCGGCCGTCCAAGATGGACGCCCGCTTGTGGACATTTATACAACACTCTTCCTTTACACAGCGAAGCAGTCCGCACTCTTACGATGACCTCGGGGACTACTTACGAGACGCGACGATATCGTCCTGCACGTTTCGTGGCACCACCGTGTAGTGCGAGAACTCGAGGTTTGGTACGCCGCGTCCTTCTGTGAGGGAGCGGAGCTGAGTGGTGAATCCGAAGAGTTCGGAAAGTGGCACCTTTGCGGTGATGACCTTGGCCTGTCCACGCTCACCCATCGCTTCGATGGAACCGCGCTTCGAGTTGATCATACCGGTTACGTCGCCCATGAATTTCTCCGGCACCACGACTTCGAGTTTCATGATCGGCTCGAGGATAACCGGCTTTGCTTTCTGACACGCTTCCTGGAATGCGTTGAGTGCTGCGAGCTTGAATGCAATTTCGGAAGAGTCGACATCGTGATAGCTGCCGTCGTACAAGTCGACCGACACATCCACCATCGGGAATCCGGCGAGTACTCCGCGCTCCATTCCCTCCTTCAGCCCTTTGCGAACTGCCGGAATGAATTCCTGCGGAATAACGCCTCCCTTGATGTTGTTGATGAATTCGAAATGGTCTTCGCGATCAACATTGTTCTTGATTTTTACTCCCTCTACAAGCGGCGCGAGCGGCGCCATCTTAATCTTCACGTGACCGTATTGACCACGACCACCGGTCTGCTTCATGTGCTTGTATTCCACATCTGAGTTGCCTTGAATTGTTTCGCGATAGGCCACCTGTGGTTTACCGGTCTTGGCATTAACCGCAAACTCGCGCTTCATACGGTCGACAATGATGTCGAGGTGCAATTCACCCATGCCCGAGATGATGGTTTCCATTGTTTCCGGATCCGACTTCACGCGGAACGTCGGGTCTTCGTCGGAGAGCTTCGAGAGTGCGATGCCCATTCGTTCTTGGTCGGCCTTGGTGTCCGGTTCGATTCGCATCGATACGACCGGTTCTGGGAAGATGATTGATTCGAGAATGATCGGGTGTGCGGAATCGCAGAGCGTGTTACCAATCTTGATTTCTTTGAGGCCAACTGCTGCAGCGATTTCTCCCGCGTACACGGTCTTAACCTCTTCTCGCTTATCTGCCTGAAGACGAACAACGCGACCGAGTCGCTCTTTTTTATTATTGGCTGCGTTGTAGACGGTATCGCCTGCAGAAATTGATCCCGAGTAAACACGGAAGAACGCGAGGTTTCCTACGAACGGGTCGGTCTGCAATTTGAATACGAGAGCTGCAAACGGCGCTTCGTCGGACGACGGGCGCGGCTCCTCGGCACCGGTGTCGGGATTAATTCCGATTGCTTGCGGGAGGTCGAGTGGGCTCGGGAGGTAGTCAACCACCGCGTCGAGCACACGCTGCACGCCCTTGTTCTTGAGGGATGAACCGGTTAAGACGGGAAAGATTTTGTTTTCGATCACGGCCTGACGAAGCGTCTGCTTGAGGACTACAAGCTCAGGAATCTTTCCTTCGAGGAAGTCGGTCATGAGTGCGTCGTTAGTTTCAACGATGCGCTCAACGATCTCATCGTGATACTTCTTGGCTTCGGCCATCATGTTTTCAGGAATAGCGTGGGCCGAAACATTCTTACCCATTTCGCCTTCGAATCGGAACATTTTCATTTCGAGGACGTCGATGACGGCTTCGAAGTCACCTTCTGCACCGACTGGAATTTGGAGTCGCACTGCCTTGGTAGAGAGACGATCGAGAATAGATGCGTATGATTTTTCAAATGATGCGCCCGTACGATCGAGTTTGTTGATGTAGCAAATGCGCGGCACTTCTGCCTCTTCGGCATAGCGCCAGTTGGTTTCAGACTGTGGCTCTACGCCCGCAACGCCATCGAATACGACAACTGCGCCATCGAGTACGCGCATCGAACGCTTCACTTCTGAAGTGAAGTCGATGTGTCCCGGGGTGTCGATGACATTGAAGCGGACTTTTTGTGAAAGGTCGTCACCCATGTATGACGGATTCCAAAAACAGGTAATAGCCGCCGCGGTAATAGTGATACCGCGTTCGCGCTCCTGTTCCATCCAGTCGGTAACGGTGTTACCGTCGTGCACTTCGCCGATTTTGTGAGACTCCCCTGTGTAGTAGAGGATGCGCTCCGACGTGGTCGTTTTGCCCGCGTCCACGTGAGCGACAATGCCGAAGTTTCGAACTTTTTCCAATGGGTAATCTCGTGTCATATAACAAGTAATTTTTCTAAAAAAGAATCCGCCGGTGGCGGAGCCAAGTCCACGTAATATAGGCGAAATGACCCCAAAAAGCAAAGGCGACCACATGTCTCGCCGCTACTGCGGCTCACACGCATTCCAAAAGTACTTTTCTGCTGAAAAGTCTTTTCGCCATGCCTCGCCCCGTCGGGCTCCGGCCTTGCGACCGGGTCACACCCGGTCTCACCCGCCTCGCGATCCCAAGGGCCGACGCCCTTGGGCCCCACGCTGCGGCCGAGCCTTTGTCATTTGCCGAGGCATGCTCGGCAAAAGCAAAGGCTCCCATGAGGAGCCTTTAATCTTTTGAAACCGCCATTAGCGGGTGGCGTGTACCGTGGCGCGCGCCTTCGCGTCATAGCCAGCCGACGTGACGACCGCCATGACAACGGACAGGACAAATAGTGCGGCAATTACCCGTGCAGCTACAGGAAAACGGGATGTTCCCATGATCATGTTCCTCGAATTAGGGGTTGACCTCTACCGTCTTCACGATACCTGTGGGTGATAAAAAAGCAAAGGACCCTCACTCTGACTGAGGATCCTTTTTAG
>JBKJSQ010000084.1:0-7723 GCA_046594495.1 Minisyncoccia bacterium
AAACACCACATATTTGGATATTCGATAACCTTACCGTTGCCATCATCGCGCAACTGCATCAAGATCTTCCCATCCGGTTTTACTAGAACCACTGTAACGGCATCATGCATATACGTGGCGGAATTATACAGCCTATGCGGAGGCCTCGACATGTCTCAGCAAAAGTCGCCAGAAAACCCTTATGGGGCTTGACGCCTTTAGTTTGAAACACCAAGACACCGCATCGACAAATTGAAAAGGCGCCGGGGGCGCTCTGTGTGTACAAAAAGACTGACGGCCGCATACATATGCGGCCGTCTGTTGCAATTACTGTGCAAGCTTTGGCACATTCAATTCAAGTGTTGCCAATATTGCCCGTAGATCACCGATACATTTTGAAGGTTCGTTACTCTCCCGTTTCAGTTTTTCGATTGTTCGCAGGAGCGCAAACTGAGCCTGCCGAACATTTTCGAATGCTACTCGGCAGTCCCTCAAATGCTGCTGCGGGTGCGACGGCGTGGCACCTGTACGTGCAAAGGAAACCGAATCCATGAGCCGACCCTGAACGCTACACGACATTTCATCGGGAGGTTTCTGAATGACAGTCACCGCATTTTTCGTTGCAGCTCCCTTTTGTTGCTTTTTCGCGGGTGTAATCGTATGCGCAACTACGAGGGCTGACGGTCGCTCGTCGCTGCCGAACGCACCCTTACTGCGGCGACGAAGTACAATTCGATTCCGTTTTTTAAATAGCTCAGTCGCGTAGCACAGTTCACCCATGGAACGCTCCCCGTTTGAGTTGGACTCACCTGACTATACGCGCCCTTTCATTCCCTGCAACGCCGCAATACGCTCCTCCACCGGCGGGTGTGTTGCAAACATTTTCGTGAGGAAACTCTTTGCCTGTCCGGGGCCAAACGGATTCGAGATATAAAGATGCGCCGTTGCGCTCGATGCGCGCTCGAGCGGCTGCGAGTACGACGAAATTTTCATGAGCGCCGAAGCAAGTGCATCGGGGTAGCGCGTGAGCAGCGCTCCGGAGGCATCCGCCAAAAATTCGCGCTTACGAGATATCGCAAGTTTAATGAGCTGCGCTGCGATCGGCGCCAAAATGATGCCCACGACGCCGAGCACGAGCACAATGGGATTTGCTTTACTGTCGCGATTTCCTCCCCCAAAAAAACTCATACGCAAAAACAAATCAGCAATAACGGAAAGGAACCCGGCAAGAACCACCGCAACAGTCATAACCAGAATGTCGCGATTGCCCACGTGCGAAAGCTCATGCGCGAGCACTCCTTCAAGTTCGGCTCGATCAAGTCGTTCAAGCAAACCGGTTGTTACTGCTACGACTGAGTGTTTCGGGTCGCGTCCTGCAGCAAACGCGTTCGGCGCAGGATCGTTAATTATGTACAAACGCGGTTTCGGAAGACCCGCAGTAATCGAGAGGTTTTCAACAATGCGATGCAGCTCGCGATACTCTGCAGGGTCTGCTTCATGCGCTCCGGCCGACGATAATGCAATCTTGTCGGAAAACCAATATGCCGTAACGTTCATTACAATTGAAAACGCGACCGCAACCCACAGAATGACGGGGTTTCCAAAGTATTGCGAAGCGGCCCATCCGATCGCCATCACGAGCACAAAGAACGCGGTCATTAAAGCCCACGTTTTTGCCACGTTTGAACTTTGCTGAGTATAGAGTGATGCCATAAAAAGATAGGAGACGTCAGTATAGCAAAAGCGGGTTTTGGAAGCCAAACGGATTACCAGCTGCCGCCTCCCCCACCTCCAAATCCACCTCCCGAAAACCCACCTCCTCCGGAGCCACCACCGCTTGAGGTAGGCGCAGAAAGCGTACTAACGGCGGAGCTCAGCGAACTCATATCATCAGCGAATGCAACCGGAGTGAATGCTGCGTACGAGGCACCGCTATACCATTCCGGCGGTTTCTTATAAAACCCTTCAAATTCTTTTGCCCATGCAGAAGAAACCCCGAGCACCATTGCGTATGGCAACAATTTTTCGAAAAGCGCAGGCGACTTCTCTGGTGCATGATGAAAATCAAGTCGATTTTTCTCTGCAATCTGTAAATAGTGCTTCAGACCAAGAATGTGCTCTTTAATGAGCGCGCCTTTTTTTGTCTTGGCGGGCATAATGTAACCGAACACACCAACAAGCACTGCAGTGCTCAAAAACGCTACGAACATCCACGCAGACCCAAGCGCGGTAGCCAACATGAACCCAGCTAGCAAGATCGCTACTGCAGCTGATATATAAAACACACGCACCGTCACCGGATTAGCTCGAAAATAGCCTTCGGCTACCGCTTTTGCACCCACAACCGACGTAAGCGCGGTAAGCGCTGTAATCATTTCTCCGTCCGTTTTTAGTTCTTCGTCTGTCACTGCATCGCGGTCTCTGAAAAGCCCGTTAAATACGACAAGTGCTTCAGACGAGAGCCCTGTGTCCGCTGCTTTCATTTTTTCAAACCGATACGATACAGATTCGAAAATGCCAAGCGTTGTGACTTCGCTTCTGTGAATTTTCAAATATCCCTTTACGGCAAGCTCTATAATGGTTGCCGCAATTACAGTGCTACTCATGCGCTCATGCGCGACCTCGTACATCATGGCCGGCGTTACACTGTGCGGAGCGTCGTACTCGGGAATAATAGTTCCTCTTCCTTTTTCATCGCGCCCGATTTTCCGCCAGCGCCGAAACATGTATGCAAACGCAAGCAATGGAAGGATCATCGGACTCATCGCAAGCATTTCTTTGAGCCGGCGCTCGATCTCTGATGGCGGCGTAACAATCCCCTTATCCCATCCAACAGCAATCGTCATACCCTCGTTCATGGCGAGCGCGTACTTTGCTTCAAAAAACCACGCGGAACCGTCGTCAGCAATTACCTGCTGCGTTTCGCACGGAATGGTCGAGCCTCGCGGGCCTACAAAGCACGCATGAGCCGTGGTAGATGCGGGGGCATACACTCGTGCGCTTACGTGCAGAATCGGAAAGAGCCAGTCGTTTCCCGTAATATTCCAATACAGTTCATCGCGCTCATCATAAAATCCGATCACACCATGCGCGATGTACGAAATCTCGTACGTGCGTTTACCGGTTATGAGCACGTCGGGGTCCCCAATTTTTAAACGCAGGTCATCACCGTTTTTAAATGACTCAAACGGGACCGGCGCCATCGTTCCATCGTGGACTGTTATACCATCAATGACGACCGGCTGTTTAATACCATCTGCATCAATGTACGCTGCAGGAATATCACGATAAATGCCGTGTCGATCCGTGTCGCCAAAATCATAGCGGATGAGCTCCGTCACCTCAACTGAGCGATCCGTTCGAATGGTGAGCGTGACAGCAAAGTCATCAATCACATCGGCGAGCGCAATGTGCGGCACAATAGCCGCACATGCGATGAATAGATAGAGAATGCCGAGTCGTGCCCGCTCGACCATGGAACTAAAACTGCACCTTTACCGGCTCGCGAGCTGCAGCTGCTTCTCCTTCGGCTAGCGTAAAGAATTCACGAGTCTTAAATCCAAACATATTGCCGATGATGTTCGAAGGAAATTGCTCGATAGCATTTTGTAACTCCTGTACAACGCCGTTGTAAAAGCGACGCGCTGCCTGAATCTTATTTTCTGTGTCTGAAAGCTCTCGTTGCAATTCAATAAAGTTGGTATTTGCTTTGAGATCCGGATACGCTTCTGAAAGCGCAAAGACCGATTTCAGCGCACCCGTGAGCATGTTTTCCGCAGCGGCGTGTTCTTCTACTGACTGCGCTCCCATCGCTTTCGTGCGCGCTTCAGTAACCTTCTGCAGCGTTCCCGCTTCGTGCGCCATGTATCCTTTTACAGCTTCGAGCAGATTCGGGATGAGGTCGTACCGGCGTTTCATTTGTACGTCGATATCCGACCACGCTTCTTCCACACGATTAATAAGCATTACAAATCGGTTGTATACGTAGACTGCGTAAAGCGCGAGCACAACGATTACCCCGATCAATATATAGAGTGTTGTCATGAGCGAATTATACAGATTTTGTCTCCCCACGCTACTTCATCGAAGCACTCGATCCTGTGCTTTTTTGCCTCGCGGCTTCTATTGCTTTTGGCAGCACCTCTGGGGGCGAAAAGAAAGATGTGGCATAACATACCCTCAAACAATTATCGCGCACCTCCATGGTGCCGGTAAAATTACCAGATATCCCCAGTCCTGAAGCAAACACCGGCCCACCCGACGATCCAGCCGCGTTAACACGCTTCGTTTGCTGATTAATTAAACCCTCTTCGTGCGGCTTGAAATACATCATAAAATCCATCATTCCGGTCGAGTGATATTTCGCGAGACTCTTTTGGTCGAACACTAAATGACGGTTTTCTGGTTGGCGCATCGCAATAGAAAAATCCACTTTTTCTTTTCCGCCTTTTCCCACGCTATATGACGTCACTACTCGCCCGCTTACGGACTTGTGTGACTGGTTGGGGTGTACCCACGGCAACTTAGAAACATCCGTGATATTCATCGACTGTAATTCTTCTTGAGTGGCGCGCTTAACGGCCGTGTCGGTGCCCGCGTCGTGGTGATACTCTTTTTCCACCGTACTCCCCGCTACACAATGATATGCAGTTACGAGGTACGTTTCGTTATTCGCTTGCACTGCGAATCTGTTACACGATTCTGGCCCTCCTTTTTTTTGGACCATAAAAGTAGAGGTGGCGTAGCGCAGCGTATCGACGTCTTTGAAATAATTCCTGAATTCCGGGTTCTGTGGATCGAGCGCGTATTCCGTTGTCAATCGCACAGAAACTTTGTTGTTGAGTGTATAAATGTCGGATAGTCGCTCCGGCGAAAGGAGGTCGTCCGCAAGCTGGCGTGTAATCAATCCACCACTTTTCAGTGCGTTTTCCATATAGCGTATTTGTAATTTGAGCGGCACATCCCCGTCGAGCACCATTTTCTCCATCCTCTGTGCACCCACTACTTCGGGAAGCGAAAGTATTGCTAGATTCTTTTCAAACCACGCCGATGCATTACGTTTCTCCAGCGCACGCTTAAGCTCCTGAACTCGAATATCGTTCCCCGACTTAGCCTCTACGTGTTCATGCCCGGCTGCCATACCCGCCAGCATGGCCGCACCGGTAGCAAGCCCAAGTTTTACTTTGCGCTTCTCCCTTCGCTCTGAACCTTCTTTCATACTGCAATTATAAGAAACTCATTATTTTTGAGTCCATGAGTTGCTGCCTAATGGCGGGATATTGCTCGGCAGTACTCCCGTGGCAGGCGTATATGTTCCCGCGGTCCAGTTTGATGGGATTACGGGCGCGAGTGTCTGTGCCTGTTGCACATACGACTGCTGTAGCTGATTTGAGTACGAATTGAGCTGTGTCTGGCTATTCACAATTTGTGTCTGTATGGCTGCGCTGTCGAGACTATCGTAGCGAGTATTCAGATAGCCACTGGCTTGTCCAGCCAAATTTTGACCACTGCTAAGCGCACTGCGTGCACCACTAAGTGCACTCAGACCAGAAAGTGACTGCAGATTATTCATACTGGCGACGTACCCTTCGACTTTATTAGCTAAACTTACATTTCCAAGCGCACGTAGATCGCTCGCAAGCGACGATGCGCTAGAAACGGCGTTTGAAATAGCATTTTTTTGTTGTGGAGTAGCACCAAAATTGCTGATTGATTGATCTAATGCAGACAATCCTTTGTTAATCGAGCTTACTCTGTCCAGCGCCGCTTCCACCCTGTCTTCTGCTTTTACCTCTCTATCGAATGCGCTTTGCAACCGACTTAGGCTCGTGTTCGTTTGGTCTATTTTTTCTTGCAACCCCTTTTGTTCCGGCGTCAGCGGACGAGAGCGCGAATCACCAATTTGATTCCCGACACAGGAATCACCGGCGCACGTAGCGCCATCATTCTGCTGCTCCGAATCGGACCTTGTTTCAGGTTGAGCAGGTTCAGAATTTGATGTCGGGCCACCTTCACCAGAAAGCGCTATTTGCTCTGGCGTGTGTCCGTCTACTGCAGTTGGGCCGCCTTCGCCGGAAAGTGCCACAGACTCTGGTGTGTAGCCTTGTGCAGATTCCACAACAGGTTCCGCTTCGCCTGAAAGTGCTATTTGTTCGGGCGCATTGCCACCTGTTGGAGTTGATTCACCTTCTCCGGAAAGCGCTATCTGTTCAGGAGTATTGCCAGATGACTGGGGTTCGGTACCAGCGGTCGAATCCGGAAACACGAGAGCAAATAGATCTTGAGTTGCCGAATCTGCGGGTGCGGGAGTAGGAAGGTTTGTGTCTACTTCGCCAGACGAAGCATCCTGACCAATTGCACTCTGTGGCTGCAAATAATTGTTTGCAACACTTGGTACCGTTGGCCCCTCTCCTGTCCCACCATTTTGTACGCCATATTCGTTGAATGGCGTTGTTCCCGTGTCAAACACCGAACTCGGGGCAGGAGCAGTGTATCGCGCCACTGCCACTTCGTTCATCTTTGCAACTGTTTGAGGACCGACCACGCCGTCAACCGCAATACCGTTTGCCTTTTGGAATGCAGAAACAGCCGCTTCTGTTTGAGGCCCATAGATTCCATCTACTTTTAGCCCCGCGTTTGCTTCCGTATTAAGCGCCTTTTGAATCGACGCGATAGCCGTACCCCCCTCAATTTTGTCACTGTTACCAAGTTCACAGACGCCACCACATGACGCTGGATTTATGCCAAGTATTCCCGCGAGCGCAGGGCGAGGCAACGGAACTGGTACCGGTCCCGAGATGGGTTCTGATTGTGGTCCGTTATCAACAATTTCGGGCTGAGTTGTGCCTTCTCCTGAAATGGCAATAACCTGATTAGGATTGCCTGCAGATTGTTGCAGTTCCGCAGGCTGAGTTGCGCCTTCTCCTGAAAGGGCAATGGCCTGATTAGGATTACCTGCGGTAATTCCAACACTGTCATAAAAACTCGATACAGTGTCTGGGTCAGTTTTTAGCGCTATCTGATTCCACTGGTCGGTCGCCAACTGTTCTCGTGAGGCAGCAATCGCATCTTCGATGCTTCGGTTTGTCAGCTCCGTCCGTAGTATTTCGCTGGAGAGCGCCTGATTTTGGTCGTCCAATGCTTGCCCCGCGGATTCATCTGCACCAGAAATACTACGTGGTTCCCGCGCAAATAAAGAATCCAATCGTGACTGCACGTCGGCTTCGATATCTTGATCGTCTGCACCGGCCACGTCGGCTGTGGTGTCGTTCAGCTCGTAAGAACCACCTTCTCCGGATAGCGCAATCCCCGCATTCGGAGTTGTTCCTGCCAAATAAGCTGTAAGTTCCGCGACTTCCTGCGAAGGCGTCCGCGCTTCCGGAAACTGCCAATCGTTATTCACTTCTGGTCGGGTCTCGGTTTGAGATGCTGCGTATTCATTCAGTAACGAATCCAGCTTGCGATCTTCGAGTGCGTTTTGTTCGGCAATCGTCTGCGCATCGAGTGCGGCGGTTGGGCTTGGATCCGACGGCGAGAGAGAGTCTAAACGCGTTTGCACTTCATAAGCAAGATTCTCGTTCTGTTGATCACCGGTACTATCCGGTGCACGCGCCGCATCAGAGCCGATACCACTCGAATTTGGTACAGGCTCTCGCTCAATGAGAGAATCCAAACGTGACTGTACGTCGGCTTCGATATCCTGATCACCCGCGCCAGCCGTGTCGGCTGGTGCATTATTCAAAAC
>JBKJSQ010000097.1:0-5638 GCA_046594495.1 Minisyncoccia bacterium
TGAACCGGCCCGCACCGATGCAGCGTCCGCACTACGGTGCAGTCGTTGCCGGTTCTGCAGCTGGTGCCTCCGGTGTGGCTATCGCGACTCGTTCCGAGTCGAGGACTGCCACGACCAGTCACGGCCACAAGTATGGCGAGACCGAGCGTCACAATGGTTCGCCGAAGCAGGTGACATCGACCCCGTGCAATGCCAACGGTCGCTCCGGCTTCCGTGGCCAAGACGAGTCCGGTGCCTGGGGCTGTGTGCTCAACTAACGTAACCACCGCACAGAGCGGGGTTGCAAAAATGAGGGAGATGGTTCACCATCTCCCTCATATTCTTTTATACTATTGACAAACCGTATATTAGTTATATAATCTCTTTATTAGCAGGTATTACTCGCATTATTACGAACAAATAATTATCTCGATTATGACAAATGCATTAACCAAGAATTCCATTGCTCTTTCGGTCATCACTTTGGCGATTGTCCTCTCAATGGGTGCATTTGCCACAATCGTGAACGCAGACGGCGATTTCGGCGACTTCGCACCAGATTTTGGTGGATACGATTTCGCTCCAGACGTTGGCGGATATGACTTCGCACCTGATTACGGTGGATACGATTTCGCACCAGACGTGACCAGTGGCTACGACTTCGCACCAGACGTGTACGGCGGATACGATTTCGCACCAGACGTGTACGGCGGATACGACTTCGCACCAGACGTGTACGGCGGATACGATTTCGCTGCGGACTATAACCAGTCATCTATGTACGAAATGTTTGAAACGTACAGTGCTGGTTCAGGTAGCGGCTTCATGACAGGCGGATCCTTTGGCGGAGGTTCATTCGGAGGCGGTTCAACCGGAGGTGGATACACAACCGGCGGTGGCTACTCCATGCCGACGTTCTCGACAGGTGGTGGATGCACAACGTGTCACTACCAGACTCCTCCTCCAGCCTACTACCCGCCAGCTCCTCGTCCGACTCCGACATGCACCACGTGCGGTGGATCGAACGTAACGAACGTTAACACCAACACAAACACATTGATCGACAACTCGATCGTCGACAATTCGATTCGCGTCGATAACTCGATTCGCGACAGCTTCAACACAACAGTAGTCGGTGACGGCAACGTAGTTGGAGGAGGGTACCAAGGCGTTGCAGTTGCAACCCTCGGTCAAGTAGTTGCACAGCCAATCATCCAGTACCAGGCTCAGGCTCCGTACTGTGTGATCACACTCACCAACACCGGTGCCTACGCAGCATCTGCTACGCTCGTGTGGTCTTCGTCGAACGCTCAGTCGGCATACATTATGTCGATAGGCTCTGTCGCTCCGAACGGCACACGTGTAGTTACAGGGTACTCCAATCAGATCTATAGCCTCACGGTTACCGGTCAGGGGGGTTCTTACACCTGCCAGACACAGCGATACACACCAACCTACGTTCCGCCGGCTCCAATCACTCCATCGGTTTCGCTTACGCAGATTCCGTATACAGGTCTTGCACTCTCACCGTTTGCTCAGGCAATGTATTGGCTCTCGCTCCTCTCGGTTGCGGCAGCAGGTGGTTACTTGCTCGTGTATTACAAGGGAGGCGCGCTTGCGCTCGCCGCAGGCTCCATGACTCGACGTCAGAATCACTTCGTAGTATCCGAACAGGAGACTGAAGAAGTAACAACTCCGGTTGTTGAGGAGGTAGAGGAGGTGGTTACAACTCCGGTTGTATCGACCTTCTCGCTCCCGACCATGGTGTCCACGAACACTCGTGACGCTATGCAGATGATCCGAAATGCCGCAGGCGTTCCGAGCATCGTCATCAGCCGCGCCTAGCTGCTACGCAGCACCGTTAGCGCTCGCTCGGAAGTAAAAGCAAAGCTTTCACTTCACTCGGCTCGCTAAACGGATCGAACCGCAGGTCGACCAAAAGTCCGCCGCCAATAAAGCGACCTGCATGCGCTGGCATGGCTCCAAAAAGTGAAACGAAACAACCCCGCAGCAATGCGGGGTTGTTTTCGTTCTACCTGCGATTCGATAACTGTTCTCGAATCTCTTCGCGAATCCATTGTTTTAGGTCTGGTAGTTGTAAACGGAATTCCTCCTTAAGCCACTCCTTAATCCACTCTTTATCGCTCGGTGACAATCGCTGATCAGCCATATGATTTTTTCTAGGTGGTAAGTCATAAGTATACCGCCGACACCATTCACCGCACTAATTTCTCATATATGCACAATCCCACATACACCACATCTCAGCTATAGCTTATACTTGGTGTATATGGGAATCATTGAAGAGCGGGGAAGACGCGTTTCAAAAAAGAACAGAGCGCGGTATTTGATTCTTGAGTTTGTGAAGGTTGCAGGGCTGTTGAGTGTTGCCCTCGTTGCACCGAATGTTATCACTGGACTTGCAAAGATGGGAGTTATTAAGTCGTCTCGCTCGAGTGAAGCTGCGAAGCGTTCGTATAAACGAATGGTTTCCTCTGGACACTTGGTATTTGATGGTTCTCATCTGAAAATTACGCGAAAGGGTGAAGCCGAGATTGTGCGATTGCTGGGATCTGCAAGCGTACAAAAATCTCGTCGCTGGGATGGAAAATGGCGCGTACTCATGTTCGATGTTCCCGAGTATCGAAAAGTTTTGCGCGATAAGATTCGCAGAACGGTGAATGGTATTGGGTTTATTCGACTTCAAGATAGTGTGTGGATTTTTCCGTACGACTGTGAGGATCTAATAACCTTGTTAAAAGCTGATTTCAGAATAGGTAAAGACGTCTTGTATATGGTTGTTGAATCACTGGAAGGTGACGGTTGGCTGCGCACTGCATTTAAACTTCCAAAAACGTAATACACCACATCTCAGCTATAGCTGAGATGTGGTGTATTGGGAAGTAAGAGGAAGGAGGTGTTGGAAAGAATAAAAAAACAAAAGAAAAAAAGAAGCAGAAAAAAACGAAAGAATTGGGGGTTATGAGCGGGATTTGATGGAGTGTGCGAGCTTAGTTGTAAAGTCATCGAGGGGGATCGTTTCTTTCTTGCCGGCGCGGTCTTCTACCGTTACGGTGCGAGCTTCCTGTTCCGCATCGCCAACTACGATGTAGTTGGGAACTTTGTCGAGCTTCACAGAACGAATGCGTTTCCCAAGACTATCGTTCTCGGATACTTCCACGCGTGCGCCGATTGCGCGTAGTGACTCTGCAATTTCATGTGCGTAGGCGGAGTGGGTATCAGATACGGGCAAGATGGTTACTTGCACCGGAGCGAGCCATGTGGGGAATGCGCCACCCAAGTGTTCTATAAGCACTGCTGAAAAACGTTCGATTGAACCCATGATTGCGCAGTGGATCATGACAATGCGTTCTTTCTCGCCCTTTTCGTTTATGCATGAAAGGTCAAAGCGTTCCGGCAGATTCATGTCGAGCTGAATTGTTGCAACTTGGTGGCTTCGTCCCATCGAATCTACCGCCATAAAGTCGAGTTTCGGTCCGTACATTGCTGCCTCACCGCGCGCCTCAAAGTAATCGGCGTTGCGCTCCTCGGCAATCGAGCGCAGTGCGTCTTCTGCTTGTTTCCAAATCTCCGGCGTGCCGAGATGATTTTCAATTTCTGACGGTTCGTGGAAGGAGAGTCGTACACGCATTTTGAATCCGAATGTATTGTAAAACGTGTCAACAATATCCCAAATGCGGAAGTATTCTTCGCGCACCTGATTCATGCGTGCAAACACATGGCTGTCGTCTTGTGTGATTGAGAGCACGCGCGTAAGTCCGCCGAGTTCGCCCGACTGTTCGTCGCGATACACCATGGTGGTTTCTGCGTAGCGCTGCGGCATTTCACGATACGAATGCGGCTTGCGCGCAAAAATCTGGGTGTGGTGAGGACAGTTCATGGGCTTGAGTGCGTATTCTTTGCCTTCGCGCGTGGTAATACGGAAGAGCTCATCGGCAAATTTCGCCCAGTGACCGGAGGTTTCGTACAAATCTTTCTTGGTGATATGCGGAATAGTGACGCGTTGGTAGCCGTGTTTTGCGCGAAGCTCCCACACGTACGTGTCGAGTTCGTGGCGCACAATCGTGCCGCGCGGCGTCCAGAGCGGAAGTCCCTGTCCAACCAGTTCCGAAGTGATGAAGAGATCGAGCTCGCGACCGAGCTTGCGATGATCGCGCTTGGCGGCTTCTTCGCGCTGCACTATATAGGCGTCGAGTGCTTCGGGTGATTCAAAGGCGAGGCCGTAGATACGCGTGAGCATTTTATTCTTTTCGTCACCACGCCAGTATGCGCCTGCGACTCGGTCGAGCTTGAATGCGTCTGTTGAAATTTCAGCCGCGGGATTTTCTGCATGACCGCCACGACAGAGGTCGGTGAAGCCTCCGCAGGTGTAGAGCGTGATCGTTTCGCCTCGATCTGCGATTTCGTTTATGAGTTCGGCTTTGTAGGGATTGCTTTCGAATTGCTTCAGCGCATCCTCGCGCGACACTTCTTCATGGGTGAATTCCGTCCACTTCGAGAGCGACTTGCGCATAGTTTTCTGGAATCCTTTCAAATGCTCGTCTGAGACCTTGTCGTCTCCGAAATCAACATCGTAGTAGAAGCCGTTGTCGACCGCAGGTCCGAGCGTAAGGTGCGCTTTCGGGTATTGCTCGAGGACGGACTGCGCGAGCAGGTGAGCGAGTGTATGACGGATTTCTGAAATGTCGGACATGTGGGAATGATGATAGCAGGTATAGTCGGGTGCGCAAAAAAAGACACTGCCAGGCTGGGCAGTGTCAATTTTTTCCGATTTTACGGCTCGTGTGGGAACAATTCTGAGAGGCAGGCGCAAATGGTACGAGCCTTCTGTCGTTCAGCTTTGGGAGCCTGTCCGATGTTGTTCATGTGTTTTGCGGAAATCCGGAGGACTTCCCACAGGTGTGCATCGTTGCGTATGCGGAAGGCGAGCTTGTGTTCTAGCTCATTGCGCAGTGATTCGCGCAGCGCTACGCTGATTGAAGCTTCGAACTCCTTTTGAGATCTCCGTATGAACGTGTGTATTTTGTCCGCGCACACTGCGACCCGTCCGAGAATTACCGGCTTGCAATCGAGAGCCTTCTCGATTTCTTCGGCACCATCTCGAAAAAGTGCTCCAGCGTTTTCGACATTGAAGGCGGCGTAACTTTCCATTCGTTATACCTCTCGAGTTGTGCATCGTGGTGATGCCTGCGTGAACCATAATCCCTCACACGCGCACGTCAACCTGTGTATAACAAAATGGGGGACGCAGCGTGCGTCCCCCTCTGCATAGGAATCAGATTTCCTCTGCAAGTGTCAGAAAGAACATGTATGCATCGACAATTTTCTGATGATCGTCGCGGTATCTTCCGCGAGTCATTCGCGCGAGCGTCAGTCCCATATCGATCAAATCGAGCTGAGCGCGCTCCTGAACCGAATAATCTATCCGCGGATGAAAATTATGCAGTATACGCAGAACCGAACCAGTGGATGCTTCGTGCTGGTTTGGTTTTGTAAGTTCGTGCACGTATGCCTGGAGCATTCGGCGCACTTCTCCAAAACAGGCAATATCATCAGGTGTGGGTTGAATATCGGCGGCGCAAGAAATGCGACGCAATGCGCGGCTACATGATCGTAAGACGTCTGGGCTTGGATTCGG
>JBKJSQ010000155.1:0-8998 GCA_046594495.1 Minisyncoccia bacterium
TATATGGAGGCGAAGTGAGCCATCGGGCTGCATGTTACGTGTCATGTAGTTGAACGGAATCATCACATCCCCTGCAGCGCCCAAAACGCCTACATAAGATGGATCAGAAATAACTACGTCGAATGAATGCAACTCTCCATCATAAATATATGGAGTAACGCTTTGTACAAACAGAGGTGCGCAAGTCGAGCCGCCTTGAGGAAGCACTTGTTTAGTGAGTACTGAAGCTGACCCTGCAATTGCAGCTGCAGGCGAAGCGAATAGCGCTATTGCGGCGATAGTTGCGACGATGCCTCGCGATACGCGGGATGCCGATTTCATAGGAATGTCAGAACCCTATTCCTTCTCCACAACTGCGTCAAGGCGTCGGGGACTACATTCGCAGGGGTGTCAAATCCGTGTTATAGCGCTAGAAACCTAGCTATTTTGCATGTGCATCCGCTGTCCAAGACGTACATTAAACAAGGACAAAAGAACAAATATCATCAAAATTGTGGATAACTTATGGGTATAAGTGGATAACGGACGCGCAAAGTTGCCAAATACTGTCCATAAATATCAATTCGCATGGCTCTATTAAGCCATAACTTCACAAAATCTCTCAGACAACTAAATCCCACGCATTTTTGGCATATAAGTTACATATGTAACTTAATAGCGCTACGTTTCGCGTGAACCGTTACCTGAGGTCCAAATTCCATGGGAATCGAACAAGTCCAGCTCATTCACAGGTTATACGTGTAACAACGCGTGGACATGATGTTGTCATTTATACTGTATCTATGGTTGCGTACTCACAGCGGAGACGACTTGGAAATATAGGAGAAGACATAGCGTGTACCTTCCTGTCTGGTAAAGGGTTCTCAATCATTGCGCGCAACTTCCTTCGGCCTTGGGGAGAGATTGATATTATTGCTACAAAAAATGGAGTTTACAGATTCATTGAGGTAAAGAGTATTTCACGTGTAACTACTTCGACAGGGAATCTGAGCAATATGTCTGCCGAGGATCACATACATCCGTCGAAGATTAAAAAGATTGCACGAACAGTTGAGTCGTACATGGCGGACGTGAAAGGGGATTACGACTACCAAATAGATGTGGTGACGGTAGAGCTTGATACGGCTTCAAGGCGGGCACGATGCAAACTATATGAACAGGTGCTCTAAATACGGCTTAGGTAAGCCGTTTGTCCGTTACAGTAGCCATAAAGGACGATGACGTCCATTATGCTATTAACTCGATGAGCGAGAGTACTCTTACTGTCATCTGAATGTGAGGTGTGCTTTTTCGGGACGCCGAGAGCGCAGTCTACTTGGTCCCAATGGGAGAATTTCTTTGTCGGGACGCCGAGAATCGAACTCGGTCTACTTGGTCCCAAACCAAGCGTACTACCGGTATACTACGTCCCGACAAAGAAATCCTCACCCCAAGCGTACTACCGCTTGTAAATATCTGGCTACGTCCCGAAAAAAAACACCTCACAGCGCCTCTGGACTTAACCGCTTCAGCGTTACACGCGAAACGTTGCCGTTGACTAGAGGATACTAACACGACTTTTCAGCTTGGGTTAGCGCCCAAGAATAACATCGAAGAGCTTTTGCGCGAGGGTATTGGCGGTTGGAATAAAGGCAGTAGAGGCAGCTCGAGGATCTGCTGCCAGAGTGGCTGTTAGTCCGATTCCAGTGAGACTCGCAAGATCGCGACTTATATATCCGGTGGTTATCGCGTTCAGATTTCTCACTGCGGTCGTAGATCCTTCGCTTGAAGTTGTAACAAGTCCAACGAGGCGGTTCCACTGATTTATTACGCCTCCGCCAGACGAGCCGCTCTGTGCACTTATAACCCCTCCCAATGATATGGCATCTGCCTTACCGATAGAAAAGGTGAGGAGTTGTCGGATATTGACGATGGATGTAACAGGGAAGAGGTTGCTTTGAATAACGCTGCCACCCACAAATTCAACGGGATAGCTAGCCACGAGTACTGCGTCGTCCACAAATCCTATCGCTTCTCTCGCGTCAGGGGACACGTACGGGAATGAAGTTGGTAATGGACTCCCGTCAACCGTTGCCGACATATATAGCAGTGCGTAGTCATGTTCGCCGGTACCAAGGGAGCGAGTTTGCGTGATATCCGCTGCATGAATATCTATCCATACCGGAGGTATATACATCACGACCGGTACCCACTTTCGTACTGCCGGTGCACCAGTTCGTACGGTACAGCTGAGGTCGCTTTTTCCACTCTGAGCAACGAGGACGTATTGCGCCACATGCGCGTTGGTAAGCACAACACCGCGCGGGTCTACGAGGATACCGCTGCCGGTGATTGGCTTGAGTGTACCTGCCGAAGGGGTGGAGCAATAGATATTTACGAGTGCAGCGCGAGCGGCGATATTGATTGCTTCGAATGAGAGCGGGGGAGTGGAGTAGGGGTTCTCAATACGAAGAATGTCATTTGGAGAGGTTGAAGCGGTAATTGTAGCTGATTCTGGGGCTTGTATAGTTGCTTTTTTTGCCTTTGGTTTTGTTGTGGTTGCGGAAGTCGATTTTGGAGTCGATGAAGCAGTGCTCGTGGCAATAACGGGGGTCGATGTGGCAATAAGTGATTCAGTCGTGGTAGCCAATTCTATCTCCGCGGCGGGTGGTATAGCAGGAGCTTCGGCTTGATCTACCACGACGAACATTCCCATAGTGAGGATCGCGATTATCAATAGCTGCGCATACAAAGTGCGCCGATTGCTCATGAGGGGATTATACGATAGGCCATGGCTGTTGGTCAGATTCTAATTACCCAAGGCAAGACCAACGAAACCGTGAAGTGAGTCAAACCATACAAATTTGAGGTTTTGTATGTATGAAGGGAATCGTGTAAAGTGGTCCAATCGTGGAAATGGTTTCGACGATTGATAGGTGATTGTGTCCGAGCAGTGAAATTGAAGCAGCGATGCGGAATTAGTTTCGGTGGATGATACGATAGTCGTCCGAGTTTGAGGTGGATAGAGAAAAATTGCGGAATTAGTTTAATGGTAGAACATCAGTTTTCCAAACTGAGAGCAAGGGTTCGATTCCCTTATTCCGCACCAAAATAACGAGCACAATGCGCGAGCGCTGTGCGATTATAATTTGGTTGCTGAATAGGGGAATCGGAAGACGGAGTGCCGAGCATCGGCGCGAGTCAGGGCAGTGACCTCTTAGTGAGCGGAGGCGAACTTAGTGAGTCACGCCGATTCCCTTATTCCGCACAAAAGTTTTACAAATGCACAAAACCCCGCTTGCGCGGGGTTTTGTGTTCTCGAGAATCACCTGTGCACGGGTGATTCGCTATTTGACTGCGTCTTTGAGCGTTTTAGATGCGCGGAATTTCGGCACACGCATCGATTTGATCTGAATCGTTGCGCCTGTTCGCGGGTTCCGTCCGGTTCGTCCTGCTCGCGTCTTTGCTTCAAAAATGCCAAGGCCTGCAATGGATACTTCCTCACCTTTTTTGAGATTCTCAGTGATGCCGGAGATGATTGACTCGACAGCGCGTTCTGCGTCTGCCTTTGTGCAACCGATCGTCGAATGTACGCGATCGATCAAATCAGCTTTATTTGCCATAGACTATTCGTAACATTAATAAAAACATTGAAAATACTTGCTCGTTTCGACCTATTCAACCATTTTGAGCCGTATTTTGGGCCTGTCAATCGTTTAATATGGGTATCTACAAAACATCGCACCCTCCGGTTGGAGGGTGCTGTTGTGCCGCGCTAGTTAAAATAACGATTGATGTTCGTAAGGCCGGAGCGAATTGTAGCTATGAGCCTCGTTGCTTGATCACCATCGTCCTCCGTTATGAACCTGTTACGCAGGATTCCGTTCTTGAGCTCATCCGCCTGCCGTGAGATATAACCAATGAGCTCAATCGGTGTGTTGTCCGGGTCGCAGAAATCAATGAAAACACCGACTGGTCCAGTCTTTACCGCTGCAACGGTAACCAGCACTCCCGCCTGGCCTGTCGCTTCGCCCAGCTTGAAACCGATAGTTGTTGGCATCAGATACGCAGTCAAAGCGCCTTCACGCTTGGCCGCTTTCTTTGCGGAATTCGATGCCACCTGTACGACGGTAGCGAGCAATCTCGTGCGACCTTTGTGACTTGGCGCACAGCTTTCAACTGTTCGTTTAGAGTCGGTGTATTCAGAGTCCAATTCATTGCAGATCGATCGTATGACGATGCTCGTCGAGGGTAGAAAGCAGTCTTCCACAATGACATGAATCCTATCGTGATGGGCCATCTCATCCTCCTCTGCGCTCTCTGCACAGTAGCGTTTGTACAGAGACAGTCAACACCGGCTTAGACCGTTGAAAATACGAAGGGAGGCACTGTGTGCCTCCCTTATTTGATGCGATGAATATGCTTACATTCCAATCGATACCTCATCAAGAGCAGAATTGATACCTTTGCAAATACCGTTGATGAGTTTTGCAACCGCAACTTTTTCTTCGTGATCACGTGCTTCTCGTGAATTTCGCTCCATCATGACGGTCGAGATAGAATCTGCAATCTCCGCGAGTACAAGCATCGGCACCACCGGTTGTATTGCATAGGGGACAACCCATTCGGTGCACTGCCAGCTGCGAATCGTGATGGCAACTACCGGAACTGGATTGTCCTCCGGTGGTTGCGACCCGCCGCGCGCAATAAACGTTGGCAGTACGAACGCCGCATATTCCAAATCATTTCGGCCGACGAACGCTTGTTCTGCGTGCTCCATTGCGTACCTCAGGCCGTCGCGCAACGTGTCCATGTGCAACTGTTTCTCCGGATAGACGATTTCCGGTATGAACTGTTTCCTGAGGTGAGCTATAAACTTTGCTCGATAGGTATCCTGCGGTGGCATATCCGTCGGTGCGATGAGTACGACAGTCCGAGGCTTATGAACCATGCGATGTCTCCTTCGAGTGTATCCCGTGCCACCATAGGCGAAGGGCCCGCGAGCGTCAATGCCTGCGGGCCCATTTCGTCGTACGGAGTGCGATTTATTTTGCGTACTCAATTACTCTCGTTTCCCGTATTACACTCACTTTGATTTCACCCGGATACTGTAATTCCTTTTGGATCTTATCGGCGATGTCGCGTGCTAGTTTTCGTGCATCCAGATCCGACATTTCTTCAGGCTTCACCATCACGCGTAGCTCACGGCCTGCAGCGATAGCGAAGCTTTTTTCCACTCCCTTCTCATTGTTGGCGATTGCTTCGAGGTCTTCGAGGCGTTTGATGTAATTTTCCACGGAGTCGCGGCGGGAGCCGGGGCGACCACCGGAAATTGCGTCTGCAACTTGCACGATCATGCTCTCGGGAGTTTCGTACGGATACTCTTCGTGGTGAGCCTGCATGGCTTTGATCACGAGCTCGTCTACTCCGAATTTCTGAAGAATACGACGACCGATTTCTACGTGAGTGCCCGGCACTTCGTGGTCAACCGCCTTTCCGATGTCGTGGAAGAGGGCACCTGCACGAGCAATTGCAGGGTCTGCGCCGAGCTCCTCTGCGAGCATTGCGGCAAGGTGAGCCATTTCAACCGAGTGGTCGAGCACGTTTTGACCATAGCTTGTTCGGAAATAGAGGCGACCAAGGATCATGAGCAATTTCGGATCCATGCCCGGCACCTTTGCTTCATACGCTGCTTCGGCGCCCTTCTTTTTGATGATGTTGGTGATTTCTTGCTCTGCTTTTTGGACCGCTTCTTCAATCTTTGCAGGTTGGATGCGGCCATCGAGTATCAGATTCTCGAGCGCAATGCGCGCGATCTGTCGGCGGATTGGGTCGTACGACGAAAGGGTGAGCGTGCCCGGTGTGTCATCGATAATCACATCGACGCCGGTTGCCCGTTCAAACGAACGGATGTTGCGTCCTTCCTTGCCGATTATTTTGCCCTTAATTTCTTCGTTGGGGAGCGAGACCGTGGTTGCAAGCACATCAGACACGACAGAATTGCCGAGTCGATGCACTGCGGTTGTAAGAATTTCCTTGGCGCGTCGCTCGATCTTTTCATCGCCGGAAATTTCGAGCTTGCGCATGCGACCTTCTAGATCGTTCTCATACTGCTTTTCAACGGCTTTCATCAGGCCAGACTTTGCTTCCTCAGCAGTAAGTCCGGCAACTTTCTCGAGCTTTTCCTGTTGCTCCCGAATGAGAGACTCTGCTTCTTCACGAATTCGAGCTACGTCTTCGTTCTTTCGACTGAGGGATTCTTGCTCGTTATCAAGATTCGTCTGGCGATTGTCGAGGAGTTCTTCCTTGCGAACAAGGCGATCTTCGACCTGCTTCAGGTCTCGCTCACGCGCCTTGTATTCGTTTGTGAGCTGCTGAACTTTTTCAGTCGCTCTGGTCTCTGCGTCGTTGATAATGTCTTTTGATTTTTCCTCGGCGTCGAGCATCATTTGGCGGACTTGGAGTTCCATCGAACCTTTCTTTCCGATTGTGATGATGTAACGGAGAAAGTATCCGAATCCAATGCCAATAGCGCCGGCTGCGGCGAGGAGGGCAAGAATGACTTTTAATGACATACGCGTCTATAGACGCGCGTCTCTCACACGAAGATGCTAGAAAATGGCTTATTTGCTACCTTTTTTGCTAGGTTTCTGCTCATGTTTGAGTGCGCGTTTGATGAATGAATCATAAATACTAAGGGTGTACTCATGAAATATACCACTGGGGTAGTAAATAGCGAACAGCACGTAGAACGTAGTACGTAGTACGTAGTGAACCCATGTTGAGCCTCTCACACGGAAACTGCTGTCCGGCTACCAACTACGTTCTAAAAGCTACGTACTAATTTAAAACCTTGTCGATGATGCCGTATTCAACTGCCTCCTTTGCTCCCATGAAGAAATCGCGGTCCACGTCGCGTTCGATCTTTTCGAGCTTCTGGCCCGTATTTTTTGCCAAGATCTTATTGAGCTGCTCGCGCATCTTCAAAATCTGCTTTGCCGTAATTTCGATGTCGGATGCCATACCCTCGGCACCCCCTGAAGGCTGATGGATCATCACTTCGGCGTTCGGAAGTGCAAATCGCTTACCTTTTTCTCCTGCCGAAAGAAGAATCGCACCCATCGATGCCGCCATACCCACACACACGGTCGAAACCTGCGGCTGGATATGATTCATCGTGTCCATAATCGCGAGTCCTGCCGTAACCATGCCACCGGGAGAATTGATGTAGAACGAAATATCTTTCTTCGGGTCTTCGGATGCAAGGAAGAGCAGCTGTGCGATGACGAGATTAGCCACATCGGTGTCGATCGGGCCCCCGAGAAACACGATGCGCTCTTTAAGCAGTCGAGAGAAAATATCGTATGCGCGTTCTCCCATCGACGTTTTCTCTACAACCATCGGTACCAAATGCTGTGCTCGGAGTGTATTCATATAAAGAGGAGTGTACCGAAATCAAATAGTCGACGCAAACTTTGGTCGCAGTGTTATAGTTTGTGCATGTTAAAACAGCTGCAAGATCTCGGGCTGTCTGAAAAGGAAGCGGCAGTATACTTGGCAGCCCTCGAAATTGGCCGCGCAACGGCTGATCAGTTGGCAAAGCACGCAAAAATAAAACGCCCGACAACGTATGTGCAACTAGAGTCCCTTATGAGAATGGGTCTCATGAGTACCTATGAAGAAGATAAAAAAACGTATTTTGCTCCGGAATCACCGGAATTGCTGAAGCGACTCCTCGCAAAACAACAAGACGATTTGAATTCGAAAGAGAATAGTCTCGCCACATTGCTTCCGCAATTACTCCAGCAATTCGGCAGTGCGGGAGAACGACCTGTCGTGCGATTCTTTCCCGGCAAAGAGGGAATCACGGCCGTGAGAGAAGAAGTGTTGCATACGAAAGAAAAAAAGACCTATGCTATTTTTTCTCCAACGCATCTTTCGCAAATATTTGGCGAACCGTATTTGGATGAATACTCAGATCGCCGTCGTGCACTCGGAATACATGCGCGCGGAATCTACACGCACCAGGAGTATTTTAAAAAAGCGGGAATTGACCCTCTTACGGAACGTCGCTTCCTAAGACCTTCTGTTTTTCCCATCACGATCGATATAACTATCTTCGACGACAAGACAGCGATTTTTCCCCTCGAAGGGGCGCTTTTCGGAATGGTCATAGAAAGCGTGCATATTGCTTCCAGTATGAAAATAATCTTCGAATTGCTGTGGAATCAAGGCGACGGGCCGGTGACTGTATAAAAATGACCGGGAGTGCGCGAATGCTCTCCCGGTCGGCTTTTTTGATTGGAGCAAACGTCAAAGCAATATTTGCTCCGTCACAGTGCGATGTACGCTTCGTATCGGGACTCAAGCGACCCGAAACGGACCAGTTGACCGTTTTGGCCTATTGTCCGTCACCAAGCATGCTCAGATGAGCAGGCATTGCACTTCTCCACTTTGCCCGAAAGAACAGGTTGGGCACGGGCTCTGAACGCCCAAACCCGATCGAAAGCACAGTTCGCCTCGATGGGGACAATCTATCATAGTCACAACCCTATGTCAAATGATTCGACATGCAGCTGTACTATATGTCTGTACGCAATGACATCTATGCATCAGATATATCCTTAGATAGAGCCAGATAATAAGCACTATTTACATATATGTCAGCAATACTTGACAAATAATAACGCCTGTGTATACTCGCCGTGTCAGTAAGGGATGACACCCGATTGATACCTGCCTGGCAAGGATAGAGCCAGGGCACACCATAAGCGGAGACCCGTTCTTTGACAGAACACATAGGGTCAATCATAGGCTATTAAGCCGCTCGTATACTGGAATAGTACGGGCGTTTCGCATACGCGAGACTCCTTGCGCCTCCCACCCAAGTACCTGAAAGCAGCTTGGGTGGTGTGCGCAGGGAGTACTCGTGATTCCTTGCCTGTCGGTAATCGAAAAATACCCGAGCCACCAAATAATCAATATTGCCATCGTGCACACATTTACCTTTTGGTGGTTA